>NZ_JYDG01000052.1:0-28318 GCF_003263545.1 Rahnella sp. AN3-3W3 | reverse complement strand
GCTTGCTGGCCGCCTGCCCACAACTCAAACTATTTCGAAAAATGTCCTTTCATATTTTGAGCTGTGGATGCGTTGGCTGCGCTTCGCTCACCCCGGTCACATACTTGTGTATGCTCTCGGGGATTCGCTTGCTTGTGCGTTCCTGCGACTCAAACTATTTCGAAAAACTCCTTAGTTCATCAGGCTATTAGCCGTCAGGCAAGGATCATATTCTGCTGCCATATCACCCGATCTCCGGCGGGTGGTTGGGCGATGACGGTGCTGCCGGATAAGCGGTTATTGAGGAACATCAGTGAGCTGGCCGGTTGTGCAGTGACGTCGGTGAACTCGAACGTTGCCTGCGTCAGGGTTGAGGAAAGAATATCGATTTGCTTTGGCGCAGTGCCGGAAAGCGTGAAGCCGACCTGATTAAATTGCGAAGCCTGAACCGACAGGGTGGAAGATTTCAGGATCAGCGGCGCAGACTGTGTGGCGGCGTTAAACGTGCAGCGCACAAAATTTACAGGCGCGGTGCTGTCGAATGCGTGTCCGCTGATAGCGTTGAACACCGTATCGGTAAAGGTAATAGCAGCCGTCACGTTGTTTCGCACCACCGGCGCACCGTCTTCCAGAAATGAAAACTGGCACTGACGAATGACGTTCGGGCGCGCAGCGCGTTGCGAGGCCTGACTGATAATCAGCGGGCCATCGGCGGTGCAGCCGGTCATCTGCAAACCGTCGGCATTGACCCACAACATCCCGGACTGCGGGATAGTCTCGTTGGTGATCACCACCAGATCTTCCAGCGTCAGTTCACTCACGCCGGAGCGGGCGACAAACCACGGGCAGACGTGCTTACGCACATTGATACGTTTGGCGCTGCCTCCCCAGGTGACGCCGGAATTGGCAAAGGTCATCAGGCCGGAGTTGCCGGTATAAGTGAGATCGTGTTCGTACTGACCGTGGGTGACGAACGGGCCTTTTTCCGCGCTTTGTCCGCTGGCATGACAATTCTCGACCAGGCAATACGCCGACGCCGTGAAATCATTTAAATGCCGTGCATTTGCCACGCTGCAATCACTGACATGGCCGTACAGACAATAGATCTGCTGTGTCAGATATCCGGCACCGCCAAAGGCCGTATTCGGCGGATTGGTGAGGGAGCATTGCTGCGTCAGATAATGGGTATTCCAGCGGCGCATCACCACCGGCCAGAAAGAACCCGTTGAGTGGATCCCCTTCACGTTGGCATATACCGCGTATTCAAACGCCACCGGATGGCTGCCGGTGATCTGGTCATCTCCCGCGCCGGAGAACTGCATATTTTTAACAGTAACGAATTCAACCGGCTCGACTTTTTGCCAGCTGATCACCCTGCCAGCCAGCAGTTCCCAGCCGTTGTAATAGCCAATCTGAATATGCGTGCTGTCAGGAATAGCGATGATTTCCACCAGCTTTTGCAGCTCGCGTTCCGCCGCGCCTTTCACCGGCGTAACCTCCACCGCGTACCAGTCGCCCACGCTGAACAGTGATGAATCGGCAACAGGGAAGATATCGGTCTGTTCCTGCAACGTTTCTGTCAGCGTGAAGGTGACAGGCGTGCCGGTGACAGTGCCCTGGAAAAACAGCACGGCGGCAAACGGGTCATTGACCGGTGCGCTGGCAATGCCGGTGGTGAAAACGCGGTTGTTCTGGAAATCCAGGGTGATGTCAGAACGTGTGAAATGATGGCGACGCTGAAAGAGCAAATCCGTAAACGCCAGAATCTGGCTGATTTGCGGATCATTCACTAATGCATCCAGCGCATCGTCAGCAGGTTGATCAGCATTAAGAATGCCGAAATTGCGGAAATCGCCGACACCCTGATGGATAAGACGCCAGCGACCATTGGCCGAATGGTCAGAACTGATCACCGTACCGTTATTCGCGGGCAGAACGCAGTTTTTGTCCCAGTGATAATGACCGCCGCCGCCGTCACCGGCCTGAAAATAACCATTAACGAAGACATTATGATCCAGACGTATTTTATGATTCTTCAGCGCCGATACAGAATTGAACGTTTTCATGGAAGATTCCTAATGAGGCTCAGGGGTGAGCCACTTTATTTTGTTATACCTCCTTGTTTTCAACCACAATATGCGGCCCTGTACTGGCTGGCACAACAGAGGTGGTATTTATCAGGATGTTATTCTGTTCGATAAAATAAGAGGGGCGGGAGAATGCCTTATCTGAAAATAACCGCTTGCCGTGCGTGAATGTCACATGATGTGCCTGATAATGATTAATACCGCTGGCGACCTCAATATGAAGCTGCTCGTCACCCGTCACTTCACTTTGCAATGGCCCTAACCGCCAGGTCACGGCATGGTCGCCGGTGCGCGAAAGTAAAGGCCGGGACATGTGATCGCCGGCCAGCGTGGAATCGCCATTAATCACGATTTTCTGCGGTCCCTCTGCGGTTAAAATAAGGGACACATTTTCAAGGCGGCAGGCGTTAAAGTTAATATCTTTATTTTTAATTAACAGCGAAACATCTTTATCCGTTCCTTTGAACTGGCAATGGGAAAAATAGACCAGCGAACGACCATTAATAGAATTTCGGGCTTCAGCCGCCGGATGAGAAATAATATACGGGTCGTCCGGAGCCAGATTACTGATCGTGGAATCATGACGCGGATCCAGCACAAATCCGCAGTTTTCAAGCACGTTCATTTTGATACTGCGCCAGCTGTTTTGCAGTAATGTCAGCTCGCCGCTGACACTGCAGTTTTGCACCGTCAGGCCGTCACAGTTGAGGCGCAATATACCGAGATTATCCTGTTCCGCATTCCGGTGAATACAGACATCCGTTAAGGTCAGATCCGTGACATGCGTGTCTGCGGTCAGCATGGAACAGCGGTGGTGGTTGATGACAATCCGTGCTGCCGACTGGCCCCAGGCTTTGCCGGAGTTGGCCAGCGTCAGGATGCCGGAGTTGGCTGTGAAGTGCAGATCATGCTCATACTGGCCGTGTGTCACGAAAGCACCGGAACTGTCACCGTTGCTGTGACAGTTCTTTACCACGCAGGAAGAGCTGGCGGTCAGATCGTTAAGATGTCGGGCATTAGACGTTGTACAGTCGCTAATCACGCCGTACTGACAGTAGATTTGTTGGGTCAGATACCCTGCGCCGCCCCAGGAAACCGAAGGCGGATTGGTCAGCGAACAGTGTTCTGTGCGAAAGAAGGTATTCCAGCGGCGGAAAATAACCGACCAGAAGGTGCCCTGCGCGTGAACGTTAATGACATCGCAATAAATGGCATATACCAGCGCGACGGGCTGGGAACTGTTATTAGCCAGCTGCCCCTCTTCGACATATTGCATATTTCGGATACAGACATTTTCCACCGGCGTGACTTTTCGCCAGTGCAGATGACTTTGTTCCTCCAGCACCCAGCCGCTTCTGTAATTAAGCCGGATATGTGTTTCATCAATCTGTTCTGTCACCTGCACCAGTCGTTGTATTTTGCGTTCCCAGTGGCCGGTCATCCTGTCAGATTCCAGGCAATACCACTGGCCGACAGGATATAAGTTGCTGTCGTCTACCGGATAGATTTCTGATAATAAAGGCAAAGGCTTCCTGAGAACGGATACCGTGGTTTGCTCTTCAGCCAGACCTGTGAAAGAAAAAATAGCGGCAAGGTAATTATTTTTGGGGGCAGCCAGTATTTCCAGCCCCGACGCGGTCACTGTGTGGTTATTAAAATCAAGGGTGATATTCGAGCGATTAAAGCGGTGGCGTGACATGAAGTTCAGCGAGGTATGGGCTTCAATCCGGTGAATAAGCGGATCACTGACCATCGCATTCAGTGCCGTATCTGCCGCGTTCTGTCCGTTAAATATGCCGAACTGACGAAAGTCCATGATGCCGTTATGTAATTGCAGCCAGCGGCCTTTAGCAGCTTTAAGCGAAGAAATGACGGTGCCCTGATTGGCTGTTTTCTCGCTACCGGCATCCCAGTAAACCAGTTTTGGCGCGCCATCCCCGGCAAAGTGATATCCCAACACCACGGCGCAGGTGCGGTCTGCCGGCGCAGAGAGTTGCCTTAACGCCATAATGTTGCTGGCGCTAATTATATTATCCGAATTAATTTCAACGGATTTAAATAATCCGGCAGAGACCACTCCGCCAGTTATTCCCGCGATCAACTCGCGGCGGTTAATCATGATGATTTCCGGAAAACAGACGTCACAGGGATTTTCCTGAATATATTCAATATTTGAGTATTGTACGGATGCGTCATTAAGCAACTTTCGGAAGAACAATTTGACTTAATTTTCTTCAAATCCTTTGGAATGCGTCGCCGGCATTTGTTCATATTTTTTGAACAGAGGAGTGAAGTTTTTACGCTTTCTTATTCTCAGTCGTTGACTAGACTAGAGAAAACATTGAGGAGAGTTGAACATGATTTACTTACGCAAAGCACAAGAACGCGGTCACGCAAGTCACGGCTGGCTGGAAAGCTGGCATACCTTCTCTTTTGCCGATTATTACGATGCGAACTTTATGGGATTCTCCGCGCTGCGGGTAATCAATGAAGATTTCATCGATGCGGGGCAGGGTTTTGGTAAGCATCCGCATAAAGACATGGAAATTCTGACCTACGTGCTCGACGGCACCGTGGAACATCAGGACAGCATGGGCAATAAAGAACAAATCCAGGCCGGTGAGTTTCAGATTATGAGCGCCGGTACCGGTGTGACGCATTCCGAATACAACGGTAACAGCGACCGTAAACTGCACCTGTATCAGATCTGGATTATTCCAAATCAGAAAGGGCTGGAACCGCGTTATGAACAACGCATGTTCGATGCGCCGCAGGGTCGCCAGCTGGTGCTTTCTCCGGATGCCCGTGAAGGTTCGCTGAAAGTGTTCCAGGATATGGAGTTGTCCCGCTGGGCGCTGAAAAAAGACGAACAGTCTGTTTATCAGATTCAGGCTGAACGCCGCGTGTGGATCCAGGTGGTGAAAGGCACGGTTTCCGTTAACGGCCAGAAAGCCGGGGCGAGCGATGCGCTGGCGATTTGGGATGAAACGGCGCTGTCGGTTCACGCAGACGAAGACAGTGAAATCCTGCTGTTTGACCTGCCTCCGGTCTGATAACCGTTCAGTCAAAAGCATAAGGCGATGCAAGGGCATCGCCTTTTTTGCGTCCTGAATTCTCTATTTAAAGCTGACGTTAATACCGATATTGCCCTGATAACCTTCCTGTTTACCGTCAAAACCCCGCAGATAATTTGCACTGGCATAAAAGGCGGCATTTTTGCTCAGCGTCGCAGTGATCCCGCCGCCCGCTTTCCAGGTACTTTGCGTGAAGTCAGGCGAAATACGGGTACTGGCGATAGTGACAGCGGGGGCATCGCTGAATGTCGATACCGCATCAAGGTTCAGGTACGGCGTAATGTTCGGCTGATCCACCTGCGGCAGATGGGAAAGTCGCACACCGGCCCGTGCCTGCACGCTGCTGTCAGTGGTTTTTTCCACCGAGGCTATCCCGTCACTGAATCCTTTCATGTGCAGATACTGATAAATCACCTGCGTCTGAGGTTCGAGTCTCCAGCTTTGGGTTATCGCCAACGGGATGCCGCCTTCGGCTGAAAACGCCACGCCGTAGCCGTCCTGTTTAGCATCAGTTTCACTCTGGAATTCGGTGTGGTAATCAGTGATTTGCCCGACGAAGTCCAGATATGCGCCGCTGCCGGTCTTCACGGTGTAATAGCCGCCAATGCCGTAAGCATCGGTAGACACATCTCCGGTATCGGTGGATTCGCCGACCAGCCCGCGGGCGCTGTCTGAGCTGTTGGTTTTCTGATCTCCCAGTGAAATCATCACCCCGGCATGCACATTATTCCCGCGCGGTGTCTCATCCTGATACAAATCCTTGCCGATCTGGATATAACGAATGTCGCTGTCAAAACTGAAACGACCCACATCATAATTATCATGCGACCCGCCGATGCGTGCCCATGTGCCGTCCTGACTGCGTTTCACGCTGTCGCCGGTACGTTCGTGATAGGACCCCATTGAGCTAAAGCCGTACTGCCGGTTAAGGAAGGGCGCGGCAATGTAACCCACGACATCGGTCCGGTAGGCGATCACCGGTTTAGGTATCGGTGTCGGTTGCGGTGTAGGTTCTGGTTCTGGTGCTGGTGCTGGTCCTGGATCAGGATCAGGCACCGGTTCCGGCGGCGGCACCGGCTCCAGATAAGTGCGCAGATACCAGTCTTTTGGCGACGTACTGCCACCTTTATAGAGATAATAATCGTATGCTCCGGCACTGACTTTTCTCAGCAATTTCAGCGACGATGTGTCAGCCCCATCCACCTGCACCAGACGGATGCCGTCGCCTGTTGTCAGCGCACCGCTGCCCCCGACATTGCGCACCAGCACGCCAAAATTGCCACTGGCGTTACCCTGAACATGCAGTAAATCGGTGGGGGAATTATCGCTCCCCAGCTGCGTGCTGAAATTCAGGGCACCGTTGCCGGAAAGCGTGCTGGTGGTAAGTGTGTGGAATGCGCCCTGCTGCGGTTGAGTGAAGTTCAGCAGACTGTTATCCATCGATAAATTACCGAGGACGGAATCACCAGTCAGATTCCACACCGACTGGTTATTCAGCGTCAGTGAGGTGAGGTTTTGCACCGCGCCGGTCAGCACGGAGTCATCCAGCGTGACATCGGTTTTCGCCGTCGTCGCATTGATAATATTGCCGATAATCTGGCTTTTACCGCTGACATTCACCGTGCTGGCACCGTTATCGGCAAAGGTCATCGCTGCGTTAATCCCTAAAATGCGGGCCGCGTTGCCGATGATCACTTGCGCATTACCGTTGTAAATCTTACTGATCCCGACATTGCCGCTATTGATGGTCGCATTATCAATGCGAAGTTTTTGCACCTGATCGGCTGTCATGGGGTCGGCATTCAGCGCCAGGCCTACAGAGGCGTTTCCAGGGGTGGAAATAAGCAGTCCGTCTGTCAGTGTCAGATCGTTGGCACCATTAAATGTTACGCCATTTGTTGCAGCCGCTTGTGTGGTAATGGAACCGCCGCTGACTTGCACCACGCTGTCGTTTTGCACCATCAGACCGTTGCTGTGCTGCCCTAATGTGTGGATATCAACGTTCTTTATTTGCAAATTACCGAACGTCACTGCCACTGCATTACTCTGATCACTGTCCGTCACGATGGTTCCGCGATCATAAGTGACATTTGAAAAACGGTCAGCAGACCCGTCGATACTTATCCCCTCACGAACCTGAGACAAAATTGACGTATTCAGTAATGTGGCATCGGCATTGTTGATAGCTATTGCAGAACTGCTGGGCATTCCACTCAGGTGATTCACGGTTAATCCGGTAGCATTCAGCGTGGCGCCATTATTCACCTCAACGGCATTATCCGCATTGTTGGCGTTAATGGTGATATTAAGCATATTTGCCGAGGCATCATCATTAATCACCACGGCGGCACTGTTGGAGTTTATCGTTGCTTCATTAATATTTAATACGCTGTTTTCATCCTGAACTGTGATGGCATGAGAAATACCGGTTAGGGTGCTGTTGTGATTAATAACAGAGTCTTCTCCGATATTTATAATACCGCCATTTTGCGCGGTCAGGGAGGAGCCAAGCTGGCTGCCGGTGGCGTTAAACTGGTTAGCCAGTAAAGTCAGTTCTGCGCCATTATTTACCAGTATGCCATATTTTATCAAAGGGTTATCAGCAACAATGTTTTCGTTATCCTTCGTGGATAAGGTCAGCTTTTGATTGTTCGTGAGTAACAGCGGCAAGGTGTAATTTGCCGCGCTGGCGCTCATGACGGCAATATTGGGCAGACAACATGCCAGCAGAATAAAACGGGTTATTTGACTGTATTTAAACGCCGGCATCGGGCATTCCTCAAAAAAACAGGGGGTGAATGCCGGACAATGTATTCATTAATCTTCAATGGATAAAATCATTCGATATCAATTTTTAACTGAACGCAGGGAATGATATTAATCGGATTTAGTTTTTATTTTTGACACCGTAAAATATTTTATTGATACGTCATTTCATGCTGCGGTGATAATTGTTATTCGTTTTCCCTGTAGCGACACTTTTTTCCTGCGCGAATGACATTTGCTCAATATGTGAAACATTTCACATCGCCGGACAATCGCCGTGAAATTTTATGAACAGGCTCGCACATTTCTGCGGAAACCATGGAAACCGGTTTCCATAACGCCTCAAATACCCTCAGCAAGTCAAAGCGGGCAGAACCTAAATCATCTGGGAGTGAAGCAAAATGAAAAGAATCATGCTTTGTTGTTCGGCGGGGATGTCGACCAGTTTGTTAGTGCGCAAAATGAAAGAAGTGGCGGCAGAGCGCGGCGAAGAAGTGCAGATCGACGCGTTCGGTGCCAGCGAATTTGACGAAAAATTCCGCGACTATCAGGTCGTGCTGCTCGGGCCGCAGGTGCGTTACATGCAGGCTGATTTATCCAAAAGAGCCGCAGAATTTAATATTCCGGTCGAAACCATCAACATGATGGATTACGGCATGCAGCGCGGCGACAACGTGCTCGACTTCGCTTACGGCCTGATCGCACAGGAAGGAAGCCGCGTATGAGTGGCCTTTATCAGGCGATGGTTAACGTCATCGAAAAACACATCACGCCACTGGCGGGGAGTGTCGGTCAGCAGCGGCATGTGATCGCCATCCGTGACGGGTTTATCGCGGCGTTGCCTTTTATGATTATCGGCTCATTCATGCTGGTCTTCATTTTTCCGCCTTTCTCGCCGGACACCACCTGGGGTTTTGCGCGCGGCTGGCTGGATTTGTCGCTGAAATACCGCGAGCAGCTGATGCTGCCCTGGTATCTGAGCATGGGCGTGATGACATTTTTCATCTCGGTGGGCATCGGCGCAAGCCTCGGTAAACACTACAAACTCGACCCGATCATGACCGGCTTGCTGGCGTTTATGGCGTTCCTGCTGGTGGCGGCGCCGTATCATGACAAACAAATCTCGACGCAGTATTTCTCCGGGGAAGGTATCTTTACTGCGATCCTGACGGCGATTTATGCCGCTGAAGTGTATGCGCTGCTCAAACGCCGCAACATCACTATCCGTCTGCCGAAAGAAGTGCCGACCGGCGTGGCGCGTTCGTTTGAAATTCTCATTCCGGTGGTGGTGATCGTCGCTACGCTGCATCCGCTGAATCTGTTTATTCAGTCCACCACTGGCATGATTATTCCTGAAGCCATCATGCACTTGCTGGCACCGCTGGTTTCCGCATCCGATTCTTTGCCGGCAATTTTGATTTCGGTGTTTATCTGTCAGGTGCTGTGGTTTGCAGGCATTCACGGTGCGCTGATTGTGACCGGCATCATGAATCCGTTCTGGATGACCAATCTGGCGCTGAACCAGACGGCGTTACAGAACGGTGAGCCGCTGCCACATATCTATCTGCAAGGATTCTGGGATCACTATCTGCTGATTGGCGGCGTCGGCTCGACCCTGCCGCTGGCGATCCTGCTGCTGTGCAGCAAGGCCGTGCATCTGCGCACCATTGGTAAAATGGGCGTGGTGCCGAGCTTCTTCAACATCAACGAACCGATCCTGTTCGGTACGCCGATTATCATGAATCCGGTGTTCTTCCTGCCGTTCACACTGGTTCCGATGCTGAACGCAATTTTTGCGTATACCGCCACCAAACTGGGCTGGGTCGCGCAAGTGGTCTCGCTCACACCCTGGACAACGCCTGCGCCCATTGGTGCGTCATGGGCCGCAAACTGGGCATTCAGTCCGGTAATTATGTGCCTGTTCTGTATGGTGTTATCAGCCGTAATGTACTACCCGTTCCTGAAAGCCTATGAACGTACGTTGCTGAAACAGGAAGCGGAAAAAGCCACGGCACAAACGGCGGGCAATGCCGTGCCGGCAAGCAGCTAAACAGTCAAATAATTCAGTTAAAAACGTAAAGCTAACGGACAGCGAGGATGACAATGAAATACGCATTTCCAAAAGAATTCTGGTGGGGCAGTGCCAGTTCAGCGCCGCAGACGGAAGGTGAAGCCCTGAGCCACGGCAAAAGCGCGACGGTGTGGGATCACTGGTATTCACAGCAGCCGACGCGTTTTCACAACGACGTGGGTCCGCAGGATACCTCGACGTTTTATAAAAACTGGCGCGAAGACATCGCGTTGCTGAAACAGCTGAACCACAACACGTTTCGCACGTCGATTTCCTGGGCGCGTTTGATCCCCAACGGACGCGGCGAAGTGAATCAGGAAGCGGTCACGTTTTATAATCAGGTGATCGACGAAATGCTGGCGCAGGGCGTGCAGCCGTTTATCAATCTGTTCCACTTTGATATGCCGATGGCGATGCAGGAAATCGGCGGCTGGGAAAACCGCGACGTCGTGCAGGCTTACGCCAACTATGCCGATACCTGTTTTGAATTATTCGGCGACCGTGTGAAGCACTGGTTCACCTTCAACGAACCGGTGGTGCCGGTGGAAGGCGGCTATCTGTATGACTTCCATTACCCGAACGTGGTGGATTTCAAACGTGCCGCCACGGTGGCGTATCACACCATGCTGGCGCATTCTCTGGCGGTGAAAGCCTATCGTGCCCGCAATACCGGTGGTGAAATCGGTATCATCCTCAACCTCACGCCATCGTATCCGCGCTCGCAAAATCCGGCAGATCTGAAAGCCGCCAATATTGCGGATCTGATGTTTAACCGCAGTTTCCTCGATCCGGCGCTGCGCGGTGAATATCCGCAGGAACTGGTGGAATTGCTGAAAAAACACGGTCAGCTTCCGGCCTGTCAGCAGGGCGATAAAGAACTGCTGCAACAGGGCGTGGTAGATTTACTCGGCATCAACTATTACCAGCCGCGCCGTATTCAGTGCCGCGACAGTATGGTCAATCCCGAAAGTCCATTTATGCCAGAATGGTTTTTCGATAACTACGTGATGCCGGGACGTAAAATGAACCCGCACCGTGGCTGGGAAATCTACGAACAGGGCATTTACGACATCCTCACCAATCTGCGTGAAAACTACGGCAATCCGCGCTGTTTTATTTCTGAAAACGGCATGGGCGTGGAGCATGAACTGCGCTTCGAAAAGGATGGCCGGATTGATGATGATTACCGCATTGAGTTTGTCAGCGGGCATCTGAAATGGCTGCACCGGGCGTTGCAGGAAGGCAGCGGCTGTCTCGGCTACCATATGTGGACATTTATTGACTGCTGGTCATGGATGAATGCCTACAAAAACCGGTATGGTTTCATCCAGCTGGATCTGGAAACCCAGAAACGCACGGTGAAGAAAAGCGGCGAATGGTTCGCGGCGGTGTCTAAAAACAACGGCTTCGATTAACACAAGGAAAGACATGGCAAACATTAACGACGTTTCGCGGCTGGCGAAGGTGTCGAAAGCGACGGTGTCCCGTGTTTTGAGTGGCAGCCGCGGTGTCAAAGAGGAAAGCCGCCTGGCCGTAATGCAGGCGGTGGAAACGCTGCAATATAAACCGAGCGTGATTGCGCAGTCGCTGTCCACGCAATCTACCGGCTGTATCGGCGTGATTTGTGCGACGGAAAACATTAACCAGTCCACCGGTTATCTGCACGCGCTGGAAAAAGAGCTGCGGCTGAATCAGAAGTATTTGCTGTTGCGGTTTGCCACCGACGCAGCAAGCCTTACGCATTCCATGGACGAAATCGGGCGCGGTCTGTGCGATGCAATGATTGTGATTGGCGCGCGATTTGCGTTGCCGGTATTGCCTGAAAACGTCATCACCATTGACTGTCTGGACGCGGATTTAGCGCGCAGTATTCATTTTGACCGCAGCTTTGCGGCTGAAACCGCCTGCCAGTATGTGCTCAAACAAGGGCGCAGGCAGATTGCGCTGATCAATCCGGAGAGTCATGAAACTGCCGGGCAAATTTTGCAGGGATATCACCTCGCGCTGGAGAAATTCCTGCTGCCTTATGACCGGCGGCTGGTACACAGCGGCGGACAGGCATTGTCGCAACTGCTGGCGCAAAACGTGCCGTTCAACGCGCTGCTGGTGCCGGACGATGCCACCGCGCAGGATGCACTCCGTCAGCTTGCACAGCACGGGCGTGCCGTGCCTGAAAATGTGATGGTATTCAGCCTCGACAGCACGCTGCCGCCGGGTGTTTCTGCCGTTCCGGCAATTGCCTATCCGCTGGAAACACTGGCACAACGTGCGATGGCGTTACTGACCGGCCAGTTCTCCGCCAGTCTCAGCGCACCGGTTCGCGGCCAGCTTTCGTTACCTTCCTGACAAACCTCTCATGTCGCGCAGCAACGGATATCCGCCTGCGCGATTGTTTGCTAACATCACGCTCTGATCCCTTAACCTTTTCAGCGGCACCATCTCATTGATGAATATCAAGAAAAAAAGACCCGTACTCCAGGATGTTGCCGACAAGGTGGGCGTCACCAAAATGACGGTCAGCCGTTATTTGCGCAATCCTGAACAGGTTTCCGGTGCGTTGCAGGAAAAGATTTCTGCGGCGCTCGACGAGCTGGGTTACATCCCCAACCGCGCACCGGATATTCTTTCCAATGCGAAAAGCCGCGCCATCGGCGTGCTGCTGCCGTCGCTGACCAACCAGGTATTCGCCGAAGTGCTGCGCGGCATCGAAAGCGTGACCGATATCCACGGCTATCAAACCATGCTGGCGCACTACGGCTACAGCCAGGAGCGCGAAGAACAGCGTCTGACCTCGCTGCTTTCCTACAATATCGACGGGCTGATTTTGTCCGAACGCCATCACACGGCACGAACGCTGAAGATGATTGAAGTGGCCGGTATTCCGGTGGTGGAAATGATGGACTGCGTATCGCCGTGCGTCGATCTGGCGGTCGGGTTTAACAACTTCGAAGCCGCCCGACAAATGACCCAGCAAATTATCGCCCGTGGCCATCGGCATGTGGTGTATTTCGGCGCGCGTCAGGACGAACGTACGATTATCAAACAGCAAGGTTACGAGCAGGCGATGCGCGAATCCGGGCTGGAACCTTACAGCGTGATGACCAGCCGCTCCTCAAGTTACAGCGCGGGCGCGGAATTACTGCGTCAGGCGCAAAAAGACTGGCCGAAAATCGACAGTATTTTCTGCACCAACGATGACCTGGCGGCGGGCGCATTTTTTGAATGTCAGCGTCAGGGGCTGAAAATCCCGTCACAAATGGCGATTGCCGGTTTCCACGGTCACAACATGGGACAGGCAATGGAACCGCCGCTGGCCAGCGTACTCACGCCGCGCGAAAGAATGGGGCAGATTTCCGCCGAACGTCTGCTGGCGAGATTACGCGGCGAAGAAGTGGTGCCGAGGATGGTGGATGTCGGGTTTACGATATCTGCGGGTGGAAGTATCTGATTTGCATGAGCCTGGTTTACTTGCCACTTTGAATCCGGGTGGTGCTCGTCCTCCTCACGTACTACGTGTACGCTCCGGGGCCTGCGCTCCATCCGAATCCAAATTGGCTGCGCCACCGACGGCTCACCTGTGGCTTTTTTAAAGTCTTACTTCTGTACCGTCTTCAAAGCCGCGATACAGCGATCCACCACACCATCGAATTTATGATCGATATTCACGCGCAACACGTCCGGTTCGTCTTCGCCCGGTTCTTCGAGCGCATCGAACTGGCTGCGCAGTAAATCGGTCGGCATAAAGTGTCCGGCGCGGGCTTTCAGGCGTTCGGCAATCACGTCAAAACTGCCTTTCATGTAGATGAACACCATGCCTTCGTTGTCTTTACGCAGCGCGTCGCGGTAGCGGCGTTTCAGCGCAGAACAGACAATAATGCCGGTTTCATTTTTATGGCGCAGGCTGTAAGCCGCGTCGTTCAGGCGCAATAACCACGGCGCACGATCGTCGTCGTTGAGTGGCGTGCCGCTGGCCATTTTCTGGATATTGGCACGGGGATGAAGATCATCGCCGTCGATAAATTTCGCGTTAATTTCACGGGCCAGTGCCGCGCCGACGGTGGATTTACCGCTGCCTGACACGCCCATCAGAATGATGCTTTGTCCTGCCATAAGTATGATCTCTATCCCAAAATGAACATTTTGACTGCGTAGTGAGTCCTAATATTAGCATGTTACCGGTATCATGATACCGGTAACAAATGGAGATGTGACTAATATCACAAAGGAATGCACTGCTGTTTTAGCGGTCGCGGTCTGTACCCGTTGCACTGTTAATTCCTACAACATGTTGAAAATTAAAAACAATGCGTCACCCGGTTTTTAGCCATACCGCAGTGACAGCATGAGGGGAAAGAATATGCCATTAGTTATTGTAGCGGTGGGTGTCGCACTGCTGTTGTTACTTATGATCCGATTTAAGCTTAATGGCTTCATTGCACTGATCCTGGTCGCGCTGGCGGTGGGTATCATGCAGGGAATGCCGGTCGACAAAGTCATCACGTCGATCAAAAACGGGGTAGGCGGCACGCTCGGCAGTCTGGCGCTGATCATGGGCTTCGGTGCCATGCTCGGTAAAATGCTGGCGGATTGCGGCGGTGCGCAGCGCATCGCGACCACGCTTATCGAAAAGTTTGGCCGTGAACACATTCAGTGGGCGATTGTACTGACCGGTTTCATCGTCGGTTTTGCGCTGTTCTATGAAGTCGGCTTCGTGCTGATGTTGCCACTGGTATTTACCGTGGCGGCGGCGGCGCGTCTGCCACTGCTGTATGTCGGTGTGCCGATGGCGGCTGCATTGTCCGTGACGCACGGTTTCCTGCCTCCGCACCCTGGCCCGACAGCGATTGCCACCATTTTCCATGCGGATATGGGCAAAACTCTGTTGTATGGCTCACTGCTGGCGGTGCCGACGGTCATTCTGGCGGGCCCGGTTTATGCGCGTTTCCTGAAAGGGATCGACAAACCGGTTCCGGAAGGCCTGTTTAACCCGAAAACCTTCACGGAAGAAGAAATGCCGGGCTTTGGCGTCAGTGTCGCGACGTCACTGGTGCCGGTTATTCTGATGGCATTCCGCGCCGTCTGCGAAATGATCTTGCCGAAAGGCCATCCGGTACTGGCTTACGCTGAGTTCTTCGGCGACCCGGTAATGGCTACGCTGATTGCGGTACTCATCGCTATCTTCACCTTCGGCCTGAACCGTGGCCGTAAGATGGATGAAGTGATGGCGACTGTCAGCGATTCCATCAAAATCATCGCCATGATGTTGTTAATCATCGGCGGTGGCGGGGCGTTCAAACAGGTGCTGGTAGACAGCGGGATTGAAAAATACATCGCCGCCCTGATGCACGGCAGCAACCTGTCGCCAATCCTGCTGGCGTGGTCAATTGCTGCGGTGCTACGTATCGCACTGGGTTCTGCCACCGTTGCCGCGATTACCGCAGGCGGCATTGCTGCGCCACTGATCGCAACGACTGGTGTCAGTCCTGAACTGATGGTGATCGCCGTCGGTTCCGGCAGCGTGATTTTCTCACACGTCAACGATCCGGGTTTCTGGTTGTTCAAGGAGTACTTCAACCTGAGCATCGTCGAAACCTTTAAATCCTGGTCAGTGCTGGAAACCATCATCTCCCTGTGTGGTCTGGGCGGATGTCTGTTGCTGTCGATGGTCGTCTGACGGCCCGTTGTTAGCATAAAAAAGGCGAGCCATGTGGCTCGCCTTTTTTACATCATTTTAAATTGTTTTAAGCATCTGGATAATTTGCGGATTCAGTTCCAGCATTTTCAACAGCTTCAATGCTGCGCCATTTGGCAAACGCTTTTGTTGTTCCCATGCCTGCACCAGCGAGGGAGAAACACCAAGCAACCGGGCGAACTCATCCTGTTTAACACCTGCTTTTGTGCGAATTTGTTTTACTTCAGGCATGGAAATACGCGTGATATGCGCAGGTGACATCTCACCTTTACGGATCGCGACCATTTCTTCAGCGGATTGTCGCAATTCTTCAAAGAATTCTTTCGTCATGGTCTATCTCCTGTGTCACGACAGACTTCGTACAATGTTTTTCAAAATCGATTTTTCGCTTTCCGTCAGAGAATCTTTCTCACTCTTGGGATAAACCAGCAGCATGTAAATCTGACCATCAGCGCACAGGTAATAATAAATCGCCCGCACACCTGCACTTTTCCCCCGACGATGGTTACCCCAGCGGACTTTTCTGCAACCGCCCGTCCCGACGATCAAAGCCCCTGCATCGGGATAATGCGTGAGGTATTCCTGAAACTGGCGATATTCCTCCTCAGTCAGCAGCTCTTTGCATTTGCGGCTAAAAGTCGGGGTTTCGATAAACTCCAGATATTCCATATGACTCATTCCATGACTCAAGATGGCAGGATAATACTCTCACGGGGTAAGAGTTCAACGCGAGGTTTTTCTCGTCAGAAACGAAAAAGGCGAGCCATGTGGCTCGCCTTTTTCGTTTCTTCTGTCGCTAAATCTTCAAATACGCCCTGATCCCATCGAGGAACATCTGCGTTGAGAGCATGACCAGAATCAGGCCCATCAGACGTTCGAGGGCGCTGACGCCTTTGTCGCCGAGCAGTCGCAGGAACAAATTCGACAGCAGAAGAATGGCCATCGACAGGCCCCAGGCGATGAACAGGGCCAGCGTTAAGTGGCTCATCTGATTCGGATACTGGTGCGAAAGCAGCATCAGCGTGGCGAGAATCGACGGACCGGCCACCAGCGGGATCGCCATCGGCACGAGGAAGGGTTCTTCACCGGCAGGCAGGCCGCTGCTGCTTTTCTCTTCCGACGGGAAAATCATTTTGATAGCAATCAGGAACAGAATGATACCGCCTGAAATCGACACGGTTTCGGTGCGCAGATTCAGGAACGACAGGATTTTTTCACCGGCGAACAGGAAAATCAGCATCAGGATAAGCGCGATCAGCATTTCGCGGATCAGCACCACTCTGCGACGTTTCGGGTCGAGATGTTTTAAGACCGACATAAAAATCGGTAAGTTGCCCAGCGGATCCATAATTAAAAACAGCAAAATGGTTGCTGAAATCATTTCGGTCATAACTACCTCAGAAAAAATGCCTGTTATAAGTTGCGCTGCTATTAAAGGCTGCACTATTGATTAAATTCACTTGCCACTTCTACTACATTTTGTAAGGTGGTAGACCCGCGCGTTAACGGGGCACAGTGCATCAAAACAGGCACTCGCTTAGTGCAAACGCGCGTTCAGGCTGTTTTAAGCAGTTATCACCCTCAGGGCAGGACAGATATTATGAAAAATGTAGGTTTCGTTGGCTGGCGTGGAATGGTTGGTTCTGTACTCATGCAACGCATGATTGAAGAACGCGATTTCGACGCTATCCGTCCGGTATTCTTCTCCACCTCTCAGCACGGTCAGGCCGCGCCTTCTTTCACGGGTCAGTCTGGGACCTTGCAGGATGCCTATGATCTGGACGCACTGAGTGCGCTGGACATTATCATCACCTGTCAGGGCGGCGATTATACCAATGAAATCTATCCTAAGCTGCGTGAAATCGGTTGGTCCGGCTACTGGATTGACGCAGCTTCCTCTCTGAGAATGGAAGATGACGCGATAATCATCCTCGACCCGGTCAACAGCGCCGTAATCCATCAGGGTATCGACAAAGGCATCAAAACCTTTGTGGGCGGTAACTGTACCGTCAGCCTGATGCTGATGTCGCTCGGCGGCCTGTTCGCTAATGACCTGATCGAATGGGCATCTGTCGCCACCTATCAGGCGGCGTCCGGCGGCGGTGCGCGTCACATGCGTGAACTGCTGACCCAGATGGGGATGCTGCATAGCAGCGTGGCGAAAGAGCTGGAAAACCCGGCATCGGCCATTCTGGATATCGAACGTAACGTCACTGCTCTGACCCGCAGCGGCACATTGCCGACCGATAACTTCGGTGTTCCGCTGGCAGGCGGTCTGATCCCGTGGATCGACAAACAGCTCGATAACGGCCAGACCAAAGAAGAATGGAAAGGTCAGGCGGAAACCAACAAAATTCTCGGCACTTCCAGCATTATTCCGGTGGATGGCCTGTGTGTCCGTATCGGCGCGCTGCGCTGCCACAGCCAGGCATTCACCCTGAAGCTGAAAAAAGACGTGTCGATTCCAGAAATCGAACAGATGCTGGCATCGCACAATGACTGGGTTCGCGTGATCCCGAATGACCGTGAACTGTCGATGCGCGAACTGACCCCGGCGGCGGTAACCGGCACCATGAACACGCCGGTTGGCCGTCTGCGTAAACTGAATATGGGGCCGCAATATCTGTCGGCGTTCACCGTCGGTGACCAGCTGCTGTGGGGCGCGGCAGAGCCTTTACGCCGTATGCTGCGCATCCTTTTGTAAGGTGAAAACTGCCCTGTTTTCTTTGTAAATATTTCCCCCGCGGGACACCAGCACGGTGTCCCGTTTTTATTTCAGCCTTCAATAACTTCCGCCGTTTCTCTCTCCGTCCGCAGCGCTTTTTACTGTATTTTTCTTTTTCAAAAATTTGTCCATTTTTGAACTCCTTAACGCCCTGCCTTTTTTAATCTTTGTCTATGCTTAGTAGAAGAGCTCTGCCTTTTTGAGAAGCGGAATTAGAGACTTATTTGGAAATTGTGAACACAGGCGCACTGGCGCATTTTTTGGCAAAACTGAAGCACCGCCAGATCACAATGCAATGATAAAAAGGGGAGCACACTTAACTTACGGTCGTATTGAATATCTGAATGATTTTATTTGATTTATTGATTTAATTAATCATAGGACGAAATGCATGTCTGTACTTCCCGATCAGCACGTCATTAATCAAATTATATCTGGCCATTACGCTGATCCTTTTTCTCTTTTGGGAATGCATTCTGTCGCTGCCGGGCTGGAAGTACGTGCCCTGTTGCCGGATGCCGATCAGGTCTGGGTTATTGATGTACAAAAAGGCAAGCAGGTGGCAGAACTGCGCCGTTATGACGAGCGCGGTTTCTTTGTCGGCCTGATCCCACGTCGTAAAAATGCGTTCCGTTACAAGCTGGAAGTTCGCTGGGGCGAGGACCGCCATGTGATTGACGACCCGTACCGGTTCGGCACGTTGTTGCAGGAGCTGGATATCTGGCTGCTGGCAGAAGGCACGCATCTGCGGCCATATGAGAAACTCGGTGCGCATCCGCAAACGCTGGACGACGTCGAAGGCGTCAGTTTCGCGGTCTGGGCACCGAACGCCACCCGGATTTCCGTGGTGGGTGAATTCAACTTCTGGGATGGCCGCCGTCACCCGATGCGTCAGCGCCGTGAAAACGGCATCTGGGAATTATTCATTCCTGCCGTCCGCGAAGGTCAGCTGTATAAATTCGAAATTATCGACTGCCGTGGCAATGTCAGTCTGCGTGCCGATCCTTATGCCTTTGAGGCGCAGATGCGTCCGGACACCGCCTCGTGCGTGCGTAAGTTACCGGATGTTGTGCCGCATTCAGAAAGCAGAAAGAAAGCGAATGCGCTGAATCAGCCCGTTTCTGTCTATGAAGTGCATCTGGGTTCCTGGCGTCGTCATACCGATGACAATTTCTGGCTCAGCTATGGCGAGCTGGCCGAGCAGTTAGTGTCCTATGCCAAATGGATGGGCTTCACGCATATCGAACTGATGCCGGTCAACGAGCATCCGTTCGACGGCAGCTGGGGTTATCAGCCGCTGGGTATGTACGCGCCGACCCGTCGTTTCGGCACGCCGATGGAGTTCAAAGCCTTTATCGATGCCGCGCACAACGCCGGTCTGAATGTGATCCTCGACTGGGTGCCGGGGCATTTCCCGAGCGATACCTACGGGCTGGCACAGTTCGACGGCACCGCGCTGTACGAATATGCCGATCCGCGAGAAGGTTATCATCAGGACTGGAACACGCTGATTTATAACTATGGCCGCCATGAAGTGCGTAACTATCTGGCCGGAAATGGTTTTTACTGGATTGAACGCTTCGGCATTGACGGTCTGCGCGTAGATGCCGTGGCGTCGATGATTTACCGCGATTACAGCCGTAAAGCGGGCGAGTGGATCCCCAATTATTACGGTGGCCGTGAAAACCTCGAAGCCATTTCTTTCCTGAAATACACCAACCATACGATTGGCAAGGAACTCGGCGGCGCAGTGACGCTGGCCGAAGAATCGACTGATTATCCGGGCGTCACCATGCCGCCGGACGCGAACGGACTGGGCTTCCATTACAAATGGAATTTGGGCTGGATGCACGACTCGCTGACGTATATGCAGCTCGATCCGGTTCACCGCAAATACCACCACAATCTCATGACGTTCGGCGTACTTTACGCCTACAGCGAGAACTTCATGCTGCCGCTTTCGCACGATGAAGTGGTACACGGTAAAAAATCCCTGCTGGATAAAATGCCCGGCGACGTCTGGCAGAAGTTTGCCAACCTGCGCGCTTATTACGGCTTTATGTGGGCACATCCGGGCAAAAAACTGCTGTTTATGGGCGGTGAATTTGCGCAGGGGCGCGAGTGGAATTTCGACGCCAGCCTCGACTGGCATCTGCTGGACGACGCGACCGGCTGGCACAGCGGCGTGCAGCACCTGGTGCGCGACCTGAACCTGACGTATCAGGCCAACGCACCGCTGTATGAACTGGATTACAACCCGCGTGGCTTTGAATGGCTGGTGGTTGATGACCATGAAAACTCTATTTTCGCCTTTGCACGTCGCGACGAAAACGGCGGTGAAATCATCGTTATCAGCAATTTCACGCCGGTGCCACGTGAGCACTATCGCATCGGCATTAGCCGCCCTGGCCGTTACCGTGAAATTCTTAACACCGATTCGCATTTCTACCGTGGCAGCAATGTCGGCAACGGCTGCGACGTTTACAGCGAAAACACCGGTCATCATCAGCGTGAACATTCCATCAGCGTAACGATCCCGCCGCTGGCGACGGTCTATTTGCGAAGGGAGGCGGAATGAAACAGCTCGCGGCTGGTCAGCCCGCGCCTTTTGGTGCGCATCTCAGAGATAACGGCGTCAATTTTTGCCTGTACTCCGCGCATGCGGAGAAAGTGGAATTATGTCTTTTTGATGAGACCGGCAGCGAGCAGCATCTGCCTTTACCGGGGCGCACCGGCAATCTGTGGCACGGTTTTCTGCCCGACGCCAAAGCCGGACAGCGTTACGGTTACCGCGTTTACGGACCGTTCGACCCGGAAAATGGCCATCGTTTTAACCCGAAAAAAGTGCTGATTGATCCCAGCGCACGGGCCGTTGACGGTGTGCTGGATGACAATGCGCGCTTTACCGGCGGCACTGACGCACCGGACGATAAAGACAGCGCCGTGGTCGCACCGAAATCAGTCGTCGTCGCCGGAAATTTCGACTGGGGCGATGATAAACCCCCTGCCAGACCGTGGGGCGAAACGGTGATTTACGAGGCGCATGTGCGCGGCCTGACCCGCCAGCACCCGCGTATTCCGGCGGCCATTCGCGGCACCTACGCCGGACTGGCGCATCCGGTCATGCTCGAATATTTACAGCATCTGGGCGTGACGGCGATAGAACTTTTGCCGGTGCAACACCATGCCGATGAGCCGCGTTTGCAAAAACTGGGGCTGAGTAATTACTGGGGCTATAACGTGCTGGCGCCGTGCGCCGTGGACCCGCGTTATGCCAGCGGACAGGGCGGTGTGTCAGCGCTGAATGAGTTTAAATCGGCGGTTAAAGCCCTGCATCAGGCCGGTATCGAAGTGATCCTCGACGTGGTGTTCAATCACAGTGCTGAGCTGGATATCGACGGGCCATTTATCTCGTTTAGGGGCATCGACAATGCCAGTTATTACTGGCTTAACGAAGACGGTTCCGACAACAACATGACCGGCTGTGGCAACACGCTGCGCCTGATGGACGATGAAGTCATCGCCTGGACAATTGACTGTCTGAATTACTGGGTGCGTGAATGTCACGTCGATGGCTTCCGTTTTGATTTAGCCACCGTTCTTGGCAGAACGCCGGAGTTCAGTGCGCAATCGCCGCTGTTCAACGCCATTAAGCAGGATGCCGTTCTCTCGCAGGTCAAACTGATTGCAGAGCCCTGGGATATCGGCACCGGAGGCTATCAGCTCGGCAATTTCCCGCCGCCGTTTGCGGAATGGAGCGATATCTGGCGCGACGATATGCGTCAGTTCTGGCTGCACGGCGATATTTCTCTCGGCCAGTTTGCCGGACGTCTGGCGGCCTCTGCCGACAAATTCAATCCCGCACAGCGCGAACCCTGGGCCAGCGTAAATATGCTGACGGCACACGACGGTTTCACGCTGCGCGATCTCGTGAGTTTTAACCAGAAACACAACCAGGCCAACGGCGAAGAAAACCGCGACGGCCACAACGAAAATTTCAGCCAAAACCACGGCGAAGAAGGGCTGGAGGCGTCTGCACACGTTCTGCAACAGCGCCGTCTCAGTCAGCGTGCTTTGCTGGCGACGCTGTTTCTGTCACAGGGCACGCCGATGTTGCTGGCCGGTGACGAGCAGGGTAACAGCCAGTCGGGCAACAACAACGCCTATTGTCAGGACAATCCGCTGACCTGGCTCGACTGGGAAAATGCCGATGAAAGCCTGACGGCCTATACCTCTGCGCTGATTGCCCTGCGCCGGAAAATTCCGGCACTGACGCAAAACCGCTGGTGGCAGGAAGGCAGTGAAGATGTGCAATGGCTGAATCAACAGGGGCAACCGATGAGCCCCGGCGACTGGGAACAGGGGCCGCAGCAATGGCTGCAAATCTGTCTGTCTCAGCGCTCGTTGCTTATCGTCAATGCTTCGCTGCACGAGGTTGATTTGCAACTGCCGCCGGGAAACTGGCAGCCGGTTGCGCCGTTCAACAGCGTGCTTTTTGATGAGGAACCCCGGCGTGTCATGGAAGGCTCGCAATGGCGGGCAGCAGCAAAAACCCTCTGTGTCCTACAAGATTTCACTCCACAGAGCCGGTCATTATAAAAACAAAGGAGTCAGATATGGCGACATTAGACAACCGGGACCCGGTCATGCTGGCACGACAGTTGCCGCTGAAATCCGTGGCGTTAATCCTTGCCGGGGGACGTGGTTCAAGACTGAAAGATTTGACCGCAACCCGGGCAAAACCCGCCGTCCACTTTGGCGGGAAATTCCGCATCATTGATTTTGCCCTGTCGAATTGCCTGAACTCCGGCATTCGCCGCATCGGTGTCATTACGCAATATCAGTCGCATACGCTGGTTCAGCATATTCAGCGCGGATGGTCTTTCTTCAATGAAGAAATGAACGAGTTCGTGGATTTACTGCCCGCGCAGCAACGCCACAGCACCGAGCACTGGTACAAAGGCACCGCCGATGCGGTGTATCAGAATCTGGATATTATCCGCCGCTATAACGCCGAATTTGTGGTGATCCTGGCGGGCGACCATATCTACAAAATGGACTACTCGCGGATGCTGATCGACCACGTGCAGAAGGGCGGTGAATGTACCGTCGCCTGCCTGGAAGTGCCGCGCGCTGAGGCCAGCGAGTTCGGGGTTATCGGCGTCACTGAGGATTATCACATCACCAGTTTCGTCGAAAAACCGAAAGACCCGCCAGCGATGCCCGGCAATCCCGATATGGCGCTGGCGAGCATGGGCATCTACATTTTTAATGCGGACTATCTGTTTCGTATGCTCGAAGAAGACATGGCCAGTGAGGAATCCAGCCATGATTTCGGCAAAGACCTGATCCCGAAACTGACCCGTCAGGGCGTTGCCCGTGCGCATCCGTTCGGACTTTCCTGCGTAACGCAAAACGATGACGCGCCGCCGTACTGGCGTGATGTCGGCACGCTCGATGCCTACTGGCGCGCTAATCTGGATCTGGCGTCAGTCACGCCGGAGCTGGATATGTACGACCACGACTGGCCGATCCGCACGCACATGGAGCCATTACCACCGGCCAAATTTGTGCAGGATCGCTCAGGCAGCCACGGCATGACCATGAACTCGCTGGTGGCTGGCGGCGTGATTGTCTCCGGTTCAGTGGTGGTGCATTCGGTGCTGTTCCCGCGGGTACGCGTTAACTCTTTCTGCAACATTGATTCGACGATTATTTTGCCGGATGTGAACGTGGGGCGTTCATGCCGCTTACGAAAATGCGTCATCGACCGCGCCTGTCAGATCCCCGAAGGCATGGTGATTGGCGAGAACGCGGATGAAGACAGCCGCCGGTTCTATCGTTCCGAAGGCGGCGTGGTGCTGGTCACGCGCGCGATGCTGGCGAAACTATAAACAGATATTAGAAAGTACGACTTTTCGTCATCCCGGTATTGCCGGGATGACCGGGATAATCAGGAGCGCGAATGCAGGTTTTACATGTTTGTTCCGAGCTGTTTCCGCTGTTAAAAACGGGCGGCCTTGCTGACGTCGCCGGTGCACTGCCCGCCGCTCAGATTGCGGAGGGCGCGGATGTCCGCGTGCTCATTCCAGGTTTTCCTGATGTCAAAAAAGGACTGGGAGAAACGCAGGTCATCGGCACGCTGGCGACCTTTGCCGGGCATGTCACCCTTTCACTGGGTTACTTTGATGGCGTGGGTATTTATGTGATTGATGTGCCCGGTTTGTACGATCGTCCCGGCAGCCCGTATCACGATCAATCGTCTTTTGCCTACCCGGATAACCATCTGCGCTTTGCGTTGCTGAGCTGGATGGCCTGCGAGCTGGCACTGAATTTTGACCCGCACTGGAAGCCGGATATCGTCCATTCTCACGACTGGCACGCCGGGCTGTGTTCCGCCTATATCCGCGCCCGAAACGCGCCGGTACGTACCGTGTTTACGGTGCATAATCTGGCGTTTCAGGGGCTGTTCTTCGCGCATCATCTCGATGAACTTTATATCCCGCGCGAATTCTTCCAGATGCACGGGCTGGAATTCTACGGCCAGATTTCTTTCCTGAAAGCCGGTCTGTTCTATTCCGACCATGTCACCACTGTCAGCCCGACCTACGCCAAAGAAATTACCCGGCCGGAGTTTGGTTACGGCATGGAATCGCTGCTGCTGGAGCGTGAAATGCAGGGGCGCCTGACCGGTATTCTTAACGGCGTCGATGAAGCCATCTGGCAGCCGCGTGATGACGTGCTGCTGTCGGCGCGTTACGACGCTGATGATTTGCGATCCAAAGCGGTCAACAAAGCCTATCTGCAACGGGCGATGGGGCTGGATGTGGATGATTCGCGTCTGGTGTTTGCGGTCGTCAGCCGCCTGACCAGCCAGAAAGGGCTGGATCTGGTGCTTGAAGCCTTGCCGGATTTACTCGAACGCGGCGGACAGCTGGCGCTGTTAGGCGCGGGTGACGCGGTGTTGCAACAGGCATTCCTGGCGGCAGCGGCGGACAATCCGGGGCAGGTCGGCGTGCAGCTCGGTTATCACGAGGCGTTTTCCCACCGCATCATCGGCGGCGCGGACGTCATCATGGTGCCGAGCCGTTTCGAGCCGTGCGGATTAACCCAACTTTACGGACTCAAATACGGCACCCTGCCGCTGGTACGTCGTACCGGCGGGCTGGCCGACACGGTGGTCGATTGTGCGCTGGAAAATCTGGCCGACGGAACTGCCAGTGGTTTTGTGTTTGAAGAAGCAACGGGGAAATCGCTCGGAAATGCGATCCGCCGCGCATTTGTTTTGTGGAGCCGTCCTAAGCACTGGCGACACGTACAACAACACGCCATGGGTATTGATTTTGGCTGGAAGGTGGCTGCACAGGAATATCTCACCCTGTATAACCGCCTGATGTCCTGACCCCTGAACGCAGCTAACTTGATCGGGAATGTAACGTTATGACTTCACCGTTTAATTACAACTCACCGACAGTCAGTGTCGAAGCGCTAAAGCATTCGATTGCTTATAAACTGATGTTTATTATCGGCAAAGATCCGTCCATTGCGACGCAACATGACTGGCTGAACGCCACGCTGTTTGCGGTTCGCGATCGTATGGTGGAACGCTGGCTGCGTTCTAACCGTGCGCAAACTTCACAGGACGTCCGGCAGGTTTATTACCTGTCGATGGAGTTTCTGATTGGACGAACCCTTTCCAATGCGTTGCTGGCGATGGGGATTTACGACGATCTGAAAAGCGCGCTCGATGAAATGGGCTTTGATCTCGAAGAACTGATCGGCGAAGAAAATGACCCGGGTTTAGGCAACGGCGGCCTCGGACGGCTGGCGGCGTGCTTCCTTGATTCTCTGGCCACGCTGGCGCTGCCGGGACGCGGTTACGGTATCCGCTACGAATATGGCATGTTCGCGCAAAGCATCATCAACGGTGAGCAAAAAGAAGCGCCAGATTACTGGCTGGAATACGGAAATCCGTGGGAATTCCAGCGTTATAACACCCGCTATAAAGTGCGTTTTGGCGGACGTGTGCAGCACGAGGGCGTCAAAACCCGCTGGCTGGAAACCGAAGAAGTCATCGCCTGCGCCTACGATCAGGTGATTCCGGGTTATGACACTGATGCCACCAATACCCTGCGGTTGTGGGGCGCGCAGGCCAGTAACGAAATCAATCTGGGTAAATTTAATCAGGGCGATTACTTTGCGGCGGTGGAAGATAAAAACCATTCCGAAAACGTGTCGCGCGTTCTGTATCCCGATGACTCGACCTATTCCGGCCGCGAGCTGCGGTTACGCCAGGAATATTTCCTGGTGTCGGCGACCGTGCAGGACATCCTCAACCGCCATTACACCACGCACCATACTTACGACAATCTGGCCGACAAAATTGCTATTCACCTCAACGATACGCACCCGGTGCTGTCGATCCCTGAGCTGATGCGTCTGCTTATCGACGAGCATAAATTTGAATGGAAAGACGCGTGGGAGACGGTGTGTCGGGTGTTCTCTTATACCAACCATACGCTGATGAGCGAAGCGCTGGAAACCTGGCCGGTAGACATGATCGGCAAGATCCTGCCGCGTCATCTGGAGATTATTTTCCAGATTAACGATCACTTCCTCAAAGAAGTGGCGGAGAAAATTCCCAACGATAACGGCCTGCTGTCACGCGTTTCGATAATCGATGAAGGGAATGGCCGCAAAGTGCGGATGGCATGGCTTGCGGTCATCGCCAGCCACAAAGTCAACGGCGTGTCCGAGCTGCATTCCGAGCTGATGGTGCAGTCGCTGTTTGCTGATTTTGCCCGCGTTTATCCGGATCGTTTCTGCAATAAAACCAATGGCGTGACGCCGCGCCGCTGGCTGGCACTGGCTAACAAACCGCTGTCGGCGGTGATTGATGACGCCATCGGCCAGACCTGGCGTTCTGATCTCAGCCAGCTGGCGGAACTGAAACAGAATCTGGATTACCTGAGTTTCCTGCAGGCGATACGCAAGGCCAAGCTGGACAATAAAAAGCGGCTGGCACTGTATATCGCCCAGAAACTGAACATTGTGGTGGATCCGAAAAGCCTGTTCGACGTGCAGATCAAACGCATCCATGAATACAAACGTCAGCTGATGAACGTGCTGCACGTCATCACCCGTTATAACCGTATTCTGGAAGAGCCGGACGCCGAATGGGTACCACGCACGGTGATTTTCGCCGGTAAAGCGGCATCGGCCTATTACGCCGCCAAACAGATCATCCGGCTGATCAACGACGTGGCGACGGTGATCAACAGTGATCCGCGTATCGGCAACAAACTGAAGATCGTCTTCATCCCTAACTACAGCGTCAGTCTGGCACAGCTGATCATTCCGGCGGCCGACCTTTCCGAGCAGATATCGCTGGCGGGTACTGAAGCGTCTGGTACCAGTAACATGAAATTTGCCCTGAACGGCGCGCTGACTATCGGTACGCTGGACGGTGCCAACGTCGAAATGCTCGAACATGTGGGTGAGGACAATATCTTTATCTTCGGCAACACCACGCCGCAGGTCGAGGAACTGCGCCAGAAAGGTTACAACCCGCATACCTATTTCGAGGAGGACGCTGAACTGCATCAGGTGCTGACGCAAATCGCCACCGGTGTCTTCAGCCCGGCCGAGCCGAAGCGCTACACCAACCTGTTCGATACGCTGGTCAATCTCGGTGATCACTATCAGGTGCTGGCGGATTACCGCAGTTATGTCGATACGCAGGATAAAGTCGATGAGCTGTATAAACTGCCGGAAGAGTGGACGCGCCGCACGTTGCATAACATCGCCAACATGGGCTATTTCTCTTCGGATCGTACCATTCAGGAATACGCCGATGAGATTTGGAATATAAAGCCGGTGAAGTTGTAGAGCGGGAATAACGGTGGGACTTTCAGCTCCTCCCCC
>NZ_JYDG01000051.1:0-40678 GCF_003263545.1 Rahnella sp. AN3-3W3 | reverse complement strand
GTCTTGCAGTTGGTGTGCAAGCCACATGCAATAAATGATTTAGATTTGGTGGGCCGTGCTGGATTGACTCGGTTTCACCTCGCCCTGCGGGCAACGCTTACGCGTTGTCGTCTCGCTTCGCTCGGCTCGAACCTGTGGTTCTCATCCTGCACTGCTTCACTACGTTTTCCACTTTAAAAGTGGTGGGCCGTGCTGGATTCGAACCAGCGACCAATTGATTAAAAGTCAACTGCTCTACCAACTGAGCTAACGGCCCTTCTAAACCTACTGCATATTGCCTAAATCTCTGACAGCGTTAGCCGTTTGGAGTTGTCTGGGCAACGGCGGCATATATTACTTATTTAACTTTTCAGTGCAACTTTAATTTTCAGAAAGAGTGCTAACTGATGGCGTTTCACACACTCAAGCCCAGAAAATGCACGATATGTACATTTTCCAGACCTGAATGAGGAACTACTTTGCAGATAAACGTTTTTGAGCTTGTTTTGCCGCATCGGTATTTGGGTACTGTTTTACAACCTGCGTGAAGACGGCTTTGGCTTTATCAGCCTGACCTTTCTCCTGCATGATCACCCCAACCTTAAACATCGCGTCAGAACTTTTTGGAGACTTAGGGTAATTTTTGACCACAACTGCAAAATAATACGCAGCGTCGTCTTTTTTACCCTTGTTGTAATACAACTGTCCTAACCAGTAGTTGGCGTTAGGCTGATAAGTTGAATCGGGATATTTTTTGACGAAACTCTGAAAGGCAGCAATTGCCTCATCATACTGTTTCTTTTCCAGCGCCAGTGAAACCGCAGCATTGTAATCGCTGTTCACGTCACCGGTGCTTGCAGGCGCTTGTGCAGCACCCGCGTCCGGCGTTGCGGCAGCAGAACCGGCTGCGTCACCTGTGGCTGCTGCAGCGCCCGTACTGGCGGCTCCGGCATTGCCCTGGCTTAAGCTGTCCAGTTGATTAAAAATTTGCTTCTGGCGATCACCAAGCTGACTCAACTGATACTGGTTCTCCTGGATTTGACCACGAAGAGTATCCATATCACGTTGGGTATCAGAAAGTTGTTGCTGGAGTTGAGTTAATAGCTGGCTGTGAGCGTTAGAAATACGCTCCAGAGAGGTGACCCGATCTTCAATCGAGCCTGAGCCGACATTACTGATTGGCGCTTGGGCAGTAGCGGCCCATGGGACCGCTACGCCAACCAGTAACGACAGACTCAACAAGTGAGTTCTGAAGTTACTGCTCATACTATTCTCTTAGTATACCAGTACTGCACGACGGTTTTTAGCGTATGCCGCTTCGTCATGGCCCAGTACAGCTGGTTTTTCTTTACCGTAAGAAACGATAGAGATTTGGTCGGCAGAAACGCCTTTGCCTTGCAGGTACATTTTAACAGCAGTAGCACGACGTTCGCCCAAGGCGATGTTGTACTCTGGCGTACCACGTTCGTCAGCATGACCTTCTACAGTCACTTTGTAAGACGGGTTGCTACGCAGGAATGCTGCGTGCGCGTCTAACATCTGAGCGAATTCAGAAGACACATCGTATTTGTCCAGGCCAAAGTAAACGATGTTGTTTTTCTGCAGTTCTTGCATCTGCAGACGAGCTTGCTCTTCTGAAGACATGTTTGCGTTTTCAGTGCCTGCGCCAGAGTTCAGACCCATACCATTAGATTGGTCGTTGTCTGCGTTCTTGTGAGAACTACAAGCAGCTACAGCCAGTACAGGCAACGCCAGCATCAGCCCTTTCAGCACTTTATTCAGTTGCATCTATTCGATCCTTTTATAATTTTTTGCCATACATAGTTTTCTATGCATTACAGATACGGCGACCAGGCAGGGAATTTGACCTGTCCATCAGTTGCCGGAAGACGCGCTTTGAAGCGCCCATCAGTCGATACCAACTGCAATACGGAACCCAGGCCCTGTGAAGAGCTGTAAATTACCATGGTGCCGTTTGGTGCGAGGCTAGGCGTTTCATCCAGGAACGTGTCCGTCAATGTTTGAACGGCTCCCGTTGCCAGATCTTGTTTAGCGATGTGCTGTGTACCGCTGGCGCTGCTCACCATCACCAGGAACTTACCATCTGCACTTACGTCAGAGTCCTGGTTCTGCGAGCCTTCCCAGGTCAGACGCTGAGGCGCACCGCCATTAATATTGACTTTATAAACTTGCGGACGACCGCCCTGATCCGATGTGAACGCCAGATTCTGGCTGTCCGGGAACCAGGTTGGTTCAGTGTTGTTGCTGCGTCCGTTGGTCACCTGACTAATCTGACCAGAAGACAGATTCATTACATACAGGTTCAGGCTGCCGTCTTTAGACAGAGCGAAAGCCAGTTTGCTACCATCAGGTGAGAACGCCGGTGCACCGTTGTGACGCGGGAATGAAGCAATCTGTTTGATCGCGCCATTAGCCAGAGTCTGAACAACCAGTGCTGAACGACCGCTTTCAAACGTGACGTACGCCAGTTTGCTGCCATCCGGCGACCAGGCCGGAGACATCAGTGGCTCTGGTGAACGGTGAACCACGAACTGGTTGTAACCGTCATAATCCGCTACGCGCAGTTCATACGGGAATTTACCGCCGTTGGTCTGCACGATATAAGCGATACGGGTACGGAATGCGCCTTTCACACCGGTCAGCTTTTCGAAAACTTCGTCACTGGCGGTATGGGCGGAATAACGTAACCACTGTTTGGTCACTTTGTACTGGTTTTGTGCAAGCACGGTACCTGGTGCGCCAGAGGTATCAACCAGCTGGTAAGACACCACGTAGCTGCCATCGGCTGCAGGCTGAACCTGACCGATAACAACCGCATCAATGCCCAGCGCAGTCCATGCAGCAGGAGTCACTTCTGCGGCAGAGGTCGGCTGTTGTGGCATACGTGATGCATCAATAGGATTGAACTTGCCGCTGTTACGTAAGTCAGCTGCAACGATACCACCCACATCTTCAGGTGGTGTACCCGGGCCAGCCCATTTGAATGGCACAACGCCAATCGGGCGAGCTGTATCTACCCCTTGGGTAATTTCAATGCGAACTTCTGCATGAACCACAGATGCCCACATCATCAAAAGGCCGAACGCTACTCGAAATGCCTGCTTCATTGTATCTCCCTTATCTGGACGTATCTGCCCGCGATAATTTAGCAGAATTTTAACAAACCAACGCATACAAAACTAGAATTACACCCTGCAATCTATCGTAAAATTCTGAAAAGAAATTATTTTCGTCTTTCTACGGTTTAAAATCTATCGGAGCATTTTTAAAGACTTCATAGACTGCTTCAGAAGGTGGTTTCGGGAACTTCGCCTGTCGGGCTGCGGCAAGCGCTGCCTGACAAAGTGCAGGATCCCCACCTTCCGCCGACACGCTGATAAGCGAGCCATCCGGGTTCATTTTAACGCGCAACGAACAAGTTTTACCCGCATACGATGACGCGTCATAGAATCTGCTCTCGATAGCTGCCTTAATCTGGCTGCCATAGTTAGCAATATCGGCACCTGATGCGCCTGCCTTTTTCTGAGTCCCCTTCCCTGCCGGAGCAGAAGCGCCGCCACCTGTTGCGCCTTTCGGTGCATTTTTGGAGTCAGCAAGACCATCAAATAAGTTATTCGCATCAGCTGCTTCTTTCGCAGCGGCGGCAGCGGCAGCTTTTTTATCGGCTGCGGCTTTCTTCGCTGCAGCTGCAGCTTCTGCTTTTTTCTCAGCGGCAGCAGCGGCTTTGGCATCAGCAGCCGCTTTCGCATCCGCTTCAGCCTGAGCTTTTGCATCTGCAGCGGCCTGCGCTTTGGCTTCTGCAGCAGCTTGTTTCTTCGCTTCTGCAGCCGCTTCTTTCTTCGCGTCAGCTTCTGCTTTTTTCTTCGCAGCGGCAGCAGCGGCGGTTGCTTCAGCCTCTGCTTTTTTCTGAGCATCAGCAGCGGCTTTTTTCTGCGCATCAGCTTGTGCTTTAGCCGCTTCTTTCGCGGCATCCGCTTTAGCCTGTGCCGCCGCTTTTGCTGCTTCGGCTTTCGCCTGTGCAGCGGCAGCTTCAGCCTGCTTCTGTTGTTCTTTCGCCTGTTCAGCGGCTTGCTCAGCTTGTTTTTGCTGCTGAGCCTGTTCCTGAGCCTGCTGCTTCGCATCCTGCTGCGCTTGCAGACGCTCTTTTTCAAGTTCTTTCAGGCGCTGTTGTTCGGCGGCCTGTTTCTGCTGAAGCTCTTCAGCCTGTTGCTCTGATTTTTTCTGACGCGCTGCAGCAGCGCGTTGGGAATCAGCCTGTTGCTGTTGCTGACGGTTGTACTGATCGACCACGGCACTGGGATCAACCATTACGGCAGAGATATCGCTGCCGCCACCGCCACCACTCATGCTGGTATCTTCGTCCAGCGATCCCAAAATCAGCAGGCCTATAATGATGATATGCAGAACGACCGAAACAATAACGGCGCGTTTGAGCTTATCGTTTTGTTCAGTTGCAGTTGCCTTTACCAAAATAGATTTCCCAAGACAGGATTACTAAAAACCCGGTTTCCTGTATTGCCTGTCATACTTTTAACAAGCCAGAGAATGCCGGGTTTCAAATAAGTGTTACAAATTACCTATCCTCAGATAGGTTGTGTCATCAATCCGACAGACTTCACGCCAGCCTGATGCAGCATATTCAGCGCCTTAATGATTTCATCATAAGGTACATCTTTTGCGCCGCCGATCAGAAATACCGTCTTCGGATTGGCCTGGATTCGGCTGGTCGCTTCCGCGATAACCTGCTGTTCAGGCAATTGTTCCATACGCTGATGATCCACCACTATGGTGTACTGACCCACGCCGGAGACTTCCACAATCACTGGCGGGTTATCATCGCTGGATACCGTTTTGGAATCCGTCGCGTCTGGCAGATCCACTTCCACGCTTTGGGTAATGATGGGAGCTGTTGCCATAAAAATCAGTAACAGAACCAGCAATACGTCCAGCAGCGGAACAATGTTGATCTCCGACTTACCTTCGCGACGGTTACGACGACCTCGTGAACGAGCCATACTCTCCCCCTTTAGTTACTGCTGGTTTCGCGAGAGAAAGCCTGACGGTGCAGGATGGCCGTAAATTCTTCCATGAAGTTATCGTAGTTTTGCTCAAGCTTGTTCACACGCTGGTTCAGACGGTTATACGCCATCACCGCAGGGATAGCAGCAAACAAACCAATCGCGGTGGCGATCAGTGCTTCTGCGATACCCGGCGCAACCATTTGCAGGGTAGCTTGTTTTACAGAACCTAAGCCGATAAAGGCGTGCATGATCCCCCAGACCGTACCAAACAGGCCGATATACGGGCTGATGGAACCGACGGTACCAAGGAAAGGAATGTGCATTTCAAGAGATTCGAGTTCACGGTTAAAGGAAATACGCATCGCACGTGAAGAGCCTTCAATCACCGACTCAGGCGCATGGCTGTTGGCACGATGAAGACGCGCAAACTCTTTAAAACCGGAATGGAAGATTTGCTCTGCCCCGCTCAGGGTTTCGCGACGGCCCTGGCTTTCCTGATACAAACGGGAAAGCTCAATACCGGACCAGAATTTATCTTCAAATGCTTCTGCCTCACGGGTGGCGGCATTCAGCACTTTCGTGCGTTGAATGATGATCGCCCAGGACGCGACAGAGAAGCACACCAGGATAAGCATAATCAGCTTAACCAGGATGCTGGCCTTTAAAAATAAATCAAGCATGTTCATGTCAGTCACTGCTTAAACTCCGCGACAATAGACTTAGGAAGCGCACGTGGCTTCATTTGGTGTGGATCAATGCACGCAATCAACACTTCTGCAGAACTCAGAAGGTTTCCATGCGAATCAAGAATTCGTTGTGCAAAAGTAAGAGAAGCTCCGCGAATGGACGTAATCTCACTCTGAACATCCAGCAGGTCATCTAGGCGAGCTGGTGCAAAGTATTCGACCGTCATGCGGCGGACAGCAAAAGCGACATGTTCTCCCAGCAGTTGTTGCTGGTGAAAATTGCGTTGGCGCAACATCTCTGTGCGAGCCCTTTCATAAAAGGCGACGTATCGGGCATGGTAGACCACACCTCCCGCGTCTGTGTCTTCAAAGTAGACACGAACCGGCCATCGGAACAACGAATTACTCACTCTACATCCCGTAATGCAATTTGACGGCACTACTATACTCAAGTGAGTTGGGGTTGGGAATGGGTTGCATTGCTGGAACGAAAATAATTATGGGCCAGAGCGGCCCATAGGACGATTACTGTAAATTTGTCTTTTATTTCAGCAAAGAATCAGCTGAAAAAGTAAAAAAGTCCTGCGGCCAGCGCAATCATGGCAAGTATCGGAGAGAAGAATGCCTTCCATACCGATTTATGCGGACGAAAGCCAAGGCCGTGGATCACACCGGCACAGACTGCCCATATCAGAATGATGCCGTGCCAGACTTCCAGCTGGCTGGTTGACGAGGCAAACAGGCCCGGTTTCCAGAATACGCATCCGGCAAGCACCAGTGACATCACAAGCGAAAGGGCCCGCAAGGGGCCCTTGTCTGTGATGGCGTAGAGTTTATCCACGATCACACTCATTATTACTTCTCTTCTTTAGCCGCTTTATTGGCTTCGCTGTGTTCAAACGCCAGCGCGGTAATGATACCGAATGAGCAAGCCAGTAAGGTGCCGAGGATCCAGGCAAAATACCACATGGTGTTCTCCTTAATACAACGAATGCTTGTTGTTCTCGATGTAGTGTTTATCGAGGCGACCGAACATCTTGTAATACGCCCATGAGGTGTAAATCAGGATGATTGGTACAAAGATACAGGCAACAACGGTCATCACTCTGAGCGTCAGCAAGGTGGATGTCGCATCCCACATGGTCAGGCTGGCGTTCGGCTCAGTGATTGACGGCATCACGAACGGGAACATAGTGATACCTGCAGTCAGGATCACACAGGCGATAGTCAGTGAGTTACTGATGAATGCCAGCGCCGCTTTGTTCATGCGTGAGAACAAAATGGTCAGCAGCGGCAGAATCACACCCAGTGCAGGGATCGCCCACAGACCCGGAGTCTTGTTGAAGTTAGCCAGCCATGCACCGGCTTCATGAGACACCGTTTTGCGCAGCGGATTTGACGGGCCGGCGTGATCCATAACAGACGTCACGGTGAAGCCATCAATCCCTTTCACTAACCAGATACCTGCCAGCAGGAAGCACACCATCATCACCAGTGCAGAAATCTGCGACGCGGTGCGGGTACGCAGGTGCAGTTCACCCACAGTACGCATTTGCAGATAGGTGGCACCTTGCGTGATAAGCATGGTCAGGCTGACCAGACCGGCCAGAATGCCGTAAGGGTTCAGCAGGCCAAACAGGTTACCGGTGTAGAACAGACGCAGGTCGCTGTCGATATGGAACGGAACACCCAGCAGCAGGTTACCGAACGCCACACCGAACACCAGCGCAGGGACGAAGCTGCCGATAAAGATGCCCCAGTCCCACATGCCACGCCAGCGCGGGCTCTCGAGTTTTGAACGATAGTCAAAGCCCAGCGGACGGAAGAACAAGGCGCACAACACCAGCACCATCGCGGCGTAGAAGCCGGAGAATGCCGCGGCGTAAACCATCGGCCATGCTGCAAACAATGCACCACCGGCGGTGATCAGCCAGACCTGGTTACCGTCCCAGTGCGGGGCGATGGCGTTGATCATCACGCGGCGGTCAGTATCGGTTTTACCGATAATGCGCACCAGAATCCCCACGCCCATATCAAATCCATCTGTGACTGCGAAGCCGATAAACAGCACGCCAATCAACACCCACCAGATGAACCGTAAAACTTCATAATCAAACATAAGTGGACTCCCTATTACCGAGCTTGCTCAAGTGGCGCTGAAGTTTGTTCATAATGATAACGGCCAGTTTTCAGGCTGCTTGGGCCCAGGCGCGCATATTTGAACATCAGGAACATTTCAGCGATCAGGAACAGGGTGTACAGGCCACAGATGAGGATCATCGAGGAGAGTACATCACCCACAGTCAGTGAAGAGTGCGCAACCGCAGTCGGTAACACCTCACCAATCGCCCAAGGCTGACGGCCATATTCGGCCACGAACCAGCCCGCTTCGACAGCAATCCACGGCAATGGCAGGCCGATGAATACCGCGCGGTGTAACCAGCGTTTCTGACCAATCTTGCCGCGCAATACGGTATAGAAGGACAGCGCAATCAGCACGAACATCAGAATGCCGCAGGCAACCATGATACGGAATGCGAAGTAAAGCGGCAGAACGCGCGGGATAGAATCTTTGGTCGCTTTCTGAATTTGTGCGTCAGTCGCACCCGCCGGGTTGTCGGTATAGCGTTTCAGCAACATACCGTAGCCCAGATCCTGCTTAGCATTTTCGAAATCGCTGCGTACTTTCGGGTCAGTGTTGCCCGAACGCAGTTCTTCCAGCAGGGTGTAGGCTTTCATACCATTGCGGATACGCACTTCGTGTTGCGCCATCAGGTCTTTCAGACCGGTGACCGGCGTATCAACAGAACGCGTGGCAATCAGGCCGAGCAAATATGGGATCTGAATAGAATATTCGTTCTCCATTTTGTCCTGGTTAGGCATACCAAACAGCGTGAAGCTGGCCGGTGCAGGTTGGGTATCCCACTCTGCTTCGATAGCTGCCAGTTTGGTTTTCTGCACATCACCCATTTCATAACCGGATTCATCACCCAGCACGATAACGGAAAGTACGGCAGCCAGACCAAAGCTTGCAGCAATCGCAAATGAGCGTTTCGCGAAACCGATGTCACGACCTTTAAGCAGGTAGTAAGAGCTGATAGCCAGGATGAACATCGCGCCAGTCACATAACCAGACGCTACGGTGTGAACGAATTTAACCTGCGCAACCGGGTTCAGGACCAGCTCAGAGAAGCTGACCATTTCCATACGCATGGTTTCGTAGTTGAAGGTGGAAGCAATCGGGTTTTGCATCCAGCCGTTCGCCACCAGGATCCACAAGGCGGACAAGTTTGAGCCAAGCGCCACAAACCAGGTCACTGTCATGTGTTGAACTTTAGAGAGACGATCCCAACCGAAGAAGAACAGGCCGACTAAAGTGGATTCCAGGAAGAACGCCATCAAACCTTCGATCGCCAGAGGCGCCCCGAAGATATCACCGACGTAATGTGAGAAATATGACCAGTTAGTACCGAACTGGAATTCCATGGTTAAACCGGTTGCAACGCCCAGTGCAAAGTTAATTGCAAAGAGTTTGCCCCAGAATTTGGTCATATCTTTATAGATTTGTTTGCCGGAAAGCACATAAACCGTTTCCATAATTGCCAGTAAAAACGCCATACCCAGCGTTAATGGGACAAATAGGAAATGGTACATGGCTGTTAAAGCAAACTGTAAACGCGACAGTTCAACGATATCAAACATCTTGACCCCTTGCTCCTCGGAGGAAGACCCCAAATTGCGATCTTTGACGAACCGGTTGCCGGAACGCCTCTTGACTACCAATATTCAAATGTGTGTAGAACAGAAATGCCCGCGGCAGGCACTCTGAACCCGGAAAGCGCACGGTCAGTAAGCCTCTAAGAGGCTGATGAGCAGGCGAAATCACGGGGAAAAGTAAACATACAAAAAACTGATGTTACAGGACCAATATGTTACGCCAGTAATCCCACACATTAAATAGGTTTTTTAGTGACCCAAAGCGGATTTCCGTGTACAGGTCAATTTAAGAACAAAACAGTGAAAATCGCTGTAATTGATCTGCCGCAATTTAAGCCTATCTCCTTGTTTATTTCTATATTACCCACATCAATTTCTGAAAAAATATTTCAGGATGTTAATCATTGGTTTCATTGGGCTTTAAGGGTGGACTTAATGTTAATTAATTGTGCTTATATGGTTGTCATTAATATCTATTTTGCTACCTGTTGAAACCTAATTATTAACCTTTTATTTCCAATGAACCTATCGTGCTGTGTTAATAAATATAGCTCAATTCAGCGAATGTTAAATATTTCGCTTAAAATAAAAAAGGCCACCCGAAGGCGGCCAACATGTCGAATCAGTTTCTTAAATAAATCGACTTACATCGCACCGGATTTTTTCCGGCGCGACGGGTATTACTTATTGCGGCAGAACAGATTTCACGGCTTCGCCGATATCTGCCAGGCTGCGAACGGTTTTAACGCCGGCCGCTTCCAGTGCTGCAAATTTCTCGTCTGCAGTGCCTTTACCACCGGCAATGATGGCGCCTGCGTGGCCCATACGCTTGCCTTTAGGCGCAGTCACACCGGCGATGTAGCCCACAACCGGTTTAGTCACGTGTGCTTTGATGTACGCAGCAGCTTCTTCTTCTGCGTTACCACCGATTTCACCGATCATGACGATCACTTCAGTCTGTGGATCTTCCTGGAACAGCTTCAGAATATCAATGAAGTTAGAGCCGGGGATCGGGTCACCGCCGATGCCGACGCAGGTAGACTGGCCGTAACCGTAATCAGTCGTCTGTTTAACCGCTTCATAGGTCAATGTACCGGAGCGGGAAACGATGCCCACTTTGCCTGGCAGGTGAATATGGCCAGGCATGATGCCGATTTTGCATTCGCCAGGAGTGATAACGCCCGGGCAGTTTGGTCCGATCATCACGGCATCGCTCTGATCCAGTTTCACTTTAACCACCAGCATATCCAGCGTCGGGATGCCTTCAGTGATACAGATGATCAGTTTGATACCCGCATCCAGCGCTTCCAGAATGGAGTCTTTGCAGAACGGAGCCGGAACATAAATTACAGACGCCGTTGCGCCGGTAGTTTCTACCGCTTCACGCACGGTGTTGAACACGGGCAGACCCAGGTGCTCGGTGCCGCCTTTGCCTGGCGTAACGCCGCCAACCATTTTGGTGCCGTAAGCGATGGCTTGTTCGGAGTGGAAAGTCCCCTGGCTACCGGTGAAACCCTGGCAGATAACTTTGGTGTTCTTGTTGATTAAAATCGACATTATTTCCCCTCCACTGCCGCGACAACTTGTTGAGCCGCATTCGTCAGGCTGGTCGCTGCAATGATGTTCAAACCGCTGTCTGCCAGTTTTTTGGCACCCAGCTCTGCATTGTTACCTTCAAGACGTACCACAACCGGTACGCTGACGCCTACTTCTTCCACCGCGCCGATGATACCGTCGGCGATCAGGTCGCAACGTACGATACCGCCGAAGATGTTAACGAAGACGGCTTTCACTTTTTCATCAGAAAGAATGATTTTGAAGGCTTCAGTCACGCGTTCTTTGGTTGCACCACCGCCAACATCCAGGAAGTTAGCCGGTTCGCCACCGTGCAGTTTCACGATGTCCATGGTACCCATTGCCAGACCGGCACCGTTCACCATGCAACCGATGTTGCGTCGAGGGCAACGTAGTTCAGTTCCCACTGCGCTGCCTGTGATTCACGGGCATCTTCCTGGCTGTAATCGCGCATTTCGCGCAATTCTGGCTGACGGAACAAGGCGTTGCCGTCCGCACCCAGTTTGCCGTCGAGGCAGATCAGGTCGCCAGCGGTAGTCACCACCAGCGGGTTGATTTCGATCAGCGCAAGGTCGCGCTCAAGGAAGATATTCGCCAGACCCATGAAGATCTTAGTGAACTGCTGAACCTGCTTACCGGTCAGACCCAGTTTGAAAGCCAGTTCGCGACCCTGGTAAGGCTGCGGACCTGCCAGCGGATCCAGTGCCACTTTATGGATCAGGTGTGGCGTTTCTTCTGCCACTTTCTCAATTTCCACGCCGCCTTCGGTAGAGGCCATGAACACCACACGACGGGAGCTGCGATCGACTACCGCACCGAGGTACAGCTCCTGATCGATATCCGTTGCCGCTTCAACCAGGATCTGGTTAACCGGCTGACCGCTGGCGTCTGTCTGGTAAGTCACCAGACGTTTACCCAGCCAGTGCTCAGCAAAAGCGCGAATTTCTTCTTTGCTTTTAACCACTTTCACGCCGCCCGCTTTACCGCGGCCACCGGCATGAACCTGACATTTCACCACCCACGGACCGGCACCGATTTTCGATGCAGCCTCTTCCGCTTCACGCGGGGTGGAACAGGCGAAGCCTGATGGTGCTGGCAGGCCGTAGCGCAGGAACAGCTGTTTCGCCTGATACTCGTGTAAATTCATGATGTTCTATCCATTCTTATTCGGTAAGTAGGAAGGCTTATCAGGGCACAGCGAACTGTGCCGCAGATTTTTCGATCTCTAATCTTTCGCTGCGCCGGGACTAGACGTCCAGCAGCAGACGAGCCGGATCTTCCAGCATTTCTTTAATGGTCACCAGGAAGCCGACCGATTCACGGCCGTCCACCAGACGGTGATCGTAGGACAGTGCCAGATACATCATTGGCAGAATCACTACCTGACCATTAACCGCCATAGGACGATCTTTAATGGCATGCATGCCGAGGATCGCACTCTGTGGTGGGTTGATGATTGGCGTGGACATCAGGGAGCCGAAGACGCCGCCGTTGGTCACGGTAAAGTTACCGCCGGTCAGTTCTTCCACTTTCAGTTTGCCGTCACGACCTTTGATCGCCAGCTCTTTGATTTGCTTCTCGATATCAGCCATGCCCAGCGTATCTACGTCACGCAGAACTGGCGTGACCAGACCACGTGGAGTGGATACCGCAATGCTGACGTCGAAATAGTTGTGGTAAACCACATCTTCGCCATCAATAGACGCGTTCACTTCCGGATAGCGTTTCAGCGCTTCAACCACGGCTTTCAGATAGAAAGACATGAAGCCCAGACGCACGCCGTGACGTTTTTCGAAACCATCACCGTACTGCTTACGCAGATCCATGATTGGCTTCATGTTGATTTCGTTGAAGGTGGTCAGCATCGCAGTGCTGTTCTTCGCTTCAAGCAGACGCTCAGCCACGCGCTTACGCAGACGGGTCATCGGCACACGTTTTTCGCTACGTGAACCCAGAGCAGGAGCGGCGCTGGAAGCTGCCGGAGCGGCGGCTGGCGCGGCTGCCGGAGCGGCGGCTGGCGCGGCTGCCGGTTTAGCGTCTTTGGCTTTCGCCAGATGCTGTTCGATATCTTCACGGGTCAGACGACCGCCGACACCGCTGCCTTTGATGGCGCTGGCATCCAGAGAATGTTCAGCAATCAGACGGCGGATAGCCGGGCTGAGTGCGTCATTATTCTCTTCTTCCAGTGCTGCTGTGTGGCGTGCCGCAGGAGTCGCTTCTTTTTCGGAGCTTTTCTCAGTGCTTGGCTTACCGGAGCTGTTGCCCGGACGGATACGCGCCAGGATCTGGCGGGAAATCACGGTAGCGCCTTCGTCTTCGATGATGCTGTCCAGAATACCGGCTTCACTTGCTGGCACTTCCAGAACCACTTTATCGGTTTCAATTTCTACCAGTACATCGTCACGTTCAACACTGTCGCCCGGTTTTTTGTGCCAGGTGGCAACCGTCGCATCCGCAACGGATTCAGGAAGGTCAGGGACCAGAATATCTACGCTACTCATTATAAATCCTTCTTATGTTCCATAGTGTTAACTCACGCCAACGCGTTATTTAACGTTAAGCGCATCGTTAACCAGATCTTGCTGTTGCTTCTGGTGAACGGACATGTAGCCGACTGCCGGGGAAGCAGAGGCCGGACGTCCTGCGTAACGTAAAGAAGCCCCGAAAGGAATCACTTCACGGAAATTGTGCTGGCTGCAGTACCACGCGCCCTGGTTGAGCGGCTCTTCCTGACACCAGACGAAGTCATGAACGTGTGAGAATTTCTCAAGCACTTCCTGAATCGCTTTGTGCGGGAACGGATACAGCTGCTCGATGCGGACAATCGCCACATCGGTTTGCTCGTTTTTGCGACGTTGTTCCAGCAGGTCGTAGTAAACCTTACCGGAGCACATCACCACGCGCTTAACCTGTTTTGGATCCAGTTCGTCAACTTCACCAATCGCTGGCAGGAAGCTGCCATCGGCCAGTTCTTCCAGCGTAGAAACCGCCAGAGGATGACGCAACAGTGACTTCGGTGACATCACGATCAGCGGACGGCGCATACCGCGCAGTGCCTGACGACGGATCATGTGGTAAACCTGCGCCGGGGTAGACGGGATACACACCTGCATGTTTTGCTCAGCGCAAAGTTGCAGATAGCGTTCCAGACGCGCGGAGGAGTGCTCCGGCCCCTGCCCTTCGTAGCCGTGCGGCAGCAGCATCACCAGACCACACATGCGGCCCCATTTCTGTTCGCCGGAACTGATGAACTGGTCGATAACTACCTGCGCACCGTTGGCGAAGTCACCGAACTGCGCTTCCCAGATGGTCAGGGTGCGCGGTTCTGCAGTCGCATAACCGTATTCAAACGCCAGTACCGCTTCTTCGGAAAGCACGGAATCCCAGACGTTGAACTCGCCCTGGCTGTTATGAATATTGGCCAGCGGCACGTACACGGAACCGTTTTTCTGATTGTGGATCACAGCATGACGGTGGAAGAAGGTGCCACGACCGGTATCTTCACCGGACAGACGAATCGGAATGCCTTCGTCCACCAGCGTAGCGTACGCCAGATTTTCTGCGCCGCCCCAGTCGAATTTCTTATTACCCTCAGCCATCTCGTTACGGTCGCCGTAAATCTTGGCAACGCGTGACTGCATCTCAATCGCATCCGGCACATGGCTGACGCGACGCGCCAGTTCCTGCAGACGTTTCAGCTCAACCTTATTCGGGTATGGCTCGTCCCACTCATGATTCAGATACGGCGACCAGGTGAAAGTGTGCATGTCATTCTGACGCCACTCTTCCACTACGCACTCACCGGCATCCAGCGCATCACGGTACAGATTGACCATTTCCGTCGCATCTTCGAGGCTGGCAACATTCTGCTCAGTAAGGACATCTGCGTAGATTTTGCGTGGCGTCGGGTGTTTCTTGATCTTTGTGTACATCAGCGGCTGGGTTGCGCTAGGTTCGTCGGCCTCGTTATGGCCGTGGCGACGGTAGCAAACCAGGTCGATCATGACGTCACGTTTAAAGGTGTTACGGAAATCCAGTGCCAGACGGGTCACGAAAGCAACCGCTTCAGGATCATCTGCATTAACGTGGAAAATCGGTGCCTGCACCATTTTCGCGATATCAGTACAGTAATCGGTAGAACGCGCATCTTTCGGATTCGAGGTGGTGAAGCCCACCTGGTTATTGATGACGATACGCACGGTACCGCCCACTTCATAACCGCGTGCCAGCGACATGTTCAGGGTTTCCTGAACCACACCCTGACCGGTAATTGCCGCGTCACCGTGAATAGTGATTGGCAGAACCATGTTGCTGCGCGCTTCGTCCAGACGGTCACGACGGGCACGAACAGAACCGATGACGACCGGGCTGACAATTTCCAGGTGCGACGGGTTAAACGCCAGCGCCAGGTGAACCATACCGCCTTCGGTTTCCACATCAGACGAATAGCCCATGTGGTATTTCACGTCACCGGTACCCAGGTGTTCTTTATGCTTACCGGAGAATTCGTCGAACAGGTCCTGAGGTTTTTTGCCCAGCACGTTGATCAGCACATTCAGACGTCCGCGGTGCGCCATACCCAGCACCACTTCGCGAGTTCCGTTTTTGCCGGCATGACGGATCATGTCTTTGAGCATAGGAACCAGCGCATCGCCACCTTCGAGAGAGAAACGTTTTGCACCCGGGAATTTCGCACCCAGATAACGTTCCAGACCTTCAGCTGCGGTCAGTTCTTTCAGGAAGGTTTTCTTTTCTTCATTGGTGAAATTCGCACGACCTGCCACGGATTCGATACGCTGTTGGATCCAGCGTTTCTCTTCGGTGTTGGTGATGTGCATGTATTCCGCACCAATGGATCCGCAATAGGTTTGCTTCAGGGCTTTATACAGCTCGCCGAGCTGCATGGTTTCCTTGCCAATGGCAAATGAACCGACGTTGAAGGTCTCCTGGAAATCAGCTTCTGTCAGATGATGGAACGCAGGATCCAGATCAGGTACTTCGTCCAGTTTCCATAGGCCGAGGGGATCAAGGTTCGCGTTCTGATGGCCACGAAAGCGGAAGGCGTTGATTAACTGCAGCACCTTGACTTGCTTGGCATCCGTTTCCGGATCGCTGATGGAGGAGTTATAACGTGACGCATCTTTCGCCAGTCGGCGGAAGTAGTCTCGTGTTTGAGAATGGAGTTGCTCTGGTTTCACACCCACTGTTGGTAGCTGTTTAAAAATCGAACGCCAGCTATCGTCAACGGAACCAGGATCGGTTAAGTAGTCTTCATAGAGTTGTTCTATGTAAGACTGGTTCGCACCCGCCAGATAGGAGGAATCCAGCCAGGCCTTCATTGCGCCGTTCTGCATCGTGATCCCTTAAGCTTTGAAGCTTTAGTTTTCGCCGTGGTTAATAATATTGACCGTGATACACCGCGGTAAAACGGTTTTCCTTACTAAAACAGTTCGCTGGTTGAGCGTTTGGCTCTTCAAGGAACCTTCAAAAATCATCCATCTGGCTGAGTGATTTTTGAAGTAGCCCTGCTTTTACTTCCCGACTCTTTACTGCCCTTTTATCCCCTGATATTGACCCGGCTATCTTACTCCAGTCAGGCGCAACTTTGTTGCACTTGTTGCTACTTTGTTATTAAAAAATTACTTATTTGCTATCGTCGCCTCAGTTACCGCATTTGTAACTAAAGAAAGTGCAAAACCGGTAGTAACTAAATAACAGCGGGAACCTGAGTTCCCGCTGATTGCGTCACCTAAACCACTCAGGCACCACGCTGCAGAAGCATGGATTTGATATGGCCGATCGCCTTGGTCGGGTTCAGCCCTTTCGGACACACACTCACACAGTTCATGATGCTATGGCAGCGGAATACGCTGAAAGCATCGTTCAGATCGTCGAGGCGCGATTGTGTTTCGGTATCGCGGCTGTCGATCAGGAAGCGGTAAGCGGCCAGAAGGCCTGCCGGACCGACAAATTTGTCCGGATTCCACCAGAACGAAGGACAGGATGTTGAGCAGCAGGCGCAGAGAATACATTCGTACAATCCGTCCAGCTTTTCACGGTCATCCGGCATCTGTAAATGTTCACGCGCCGGAGGATTTTTCCCATCATTCAACAGGTAAGGCTTAATCTTCTCATACTGCTTATAGAATTGTCCCATGTCCACAACAAGGTCGCGCACAACAGGCAAACCTGGTAACGGACGGATAACAATTTTCTTGCTGCCGTTACGCAACGTCGATACCGGCGTGATACACGCCAGACCGTTTTTACCGTTCATGTTCACGCCATCTGACCCGCAAACACCTTCACGGCATGAGCGGCGGAAAGCCAGCGTCGGATCCTGTTCTTTCAGCAAAATCAGCGCGTCGAGCAACATCATGTCGCGCCCTTCTTTCGCTTCCAGCACGTAATCCTTCATGTACGGAACGTCATCGACGTCCGGGTTGTAGCGATAAATCGAAAATTCAATTTTCATAATCTGTCTCCGCTCCGCCCTAGTAAGTACGCGCTTTCGGCGGGAACGCCGCGCGAAGCTTAGGCTGCATGTTCACCTCACGGCGGGTCATGCTTTCTGTTTCCGGCTGATACAGCGTATGGCACAACCAGTTCGCATCATCACGCTCAGGGAAGTCGAAGCGGCTGTGTGCGCCACGGCTTTCTGTGCGGTAGTTTGCGGAGACGGCAGTAGAGAACGCAGTTTCCATCAGGTTATCCAGCTCCAGACACTCGACGCGCTGGGTGTTGAATTCTGAGGAAGTATCATCCAGACGCGCTGATTTCAGACGCTCGCGGATCACTTTCAGTTCTTCCAGACCTTTCGCCATCGCATCACCTTCACGGAATACCGAGAAGTTGTTCTGCATGCACGATTGCAGGTCTTTACGGATTGCCACCGGATCTTCACCTGAACGGGTGTTGTTCCAGCGGTTCAGACGTTCCAGAGACACATCGATATCATCCTGAGACGCATCGCGGCTGTCGCCCTGCTCGGCAATGGATTCCTGCAGATGCATACCCGCTGCACGACCAAACACCACCAGATCCAGCAGTGAGTTACCGCCAAGGCGGTTAGCGCCGTGAACCGATACGCAGGCGATTTCGCCGACCGCGAACAGCCCCGGGATCACTTCATCCTGACCCTGTGCATTCACTCGCAGCGCCTGACCGGTCACTTTGGTCGGAATACCGCCCATCATGTAGTGGCAGGTTGGGATAACAGGAATTGGCTCTTTCACCGGATCGACGTGTGCGAAGGTACGCGACAGTTCGAGAATACCCGGCAGGCGGGATTCCAGAACGTCTTTACCCAGATGATCAAGTTTCAGTTTGGCGTGCGGACCCCACGGACCTTCACAGCCACGGCCTTCACGGATTTCGATCATGATGGAACGCGCCACCACGTCACGACCCGCCAGGTCTTTCGCATTCGGCGCATAACGTTCCATGAAACGCTCGCCGTCTTTATTAAGCAGATAACCGCCTTCACCACGACAGCCTTCTGTTACCAGAACCCCTGCACCGGCAATACCGGTCGGGTGGAACTGCCACATTTCCATATCCTGCACCGGCACGCCTGCACGCAGCGCCATGCCGACACCGTCACCGGTATTAATGTGGGCGTTGGTGGTGGACTGATAAATACGACCTGCACCGCCGGTTGCCAGCACGGTAGCTTTAGCTTTGAAGTACACCACTTCACCGGTTTCGATACAGATAGCCGTACAGCCGACGATGGCGCCGTCCTGGTTTTTCACTAAATCCAGTGAGTACCATTCGGAGAAAATCGTGGTGCCGTTCTTCAGGTTTTGCTGATACAGCGTGTGCAGCAAGGCGTGACCGGTACGGTCAGCGGCTGCTGCAGTACGTGCCGCCTGTTCGCCGCCGAAGTTCTTCGACTGACCACCAAACGGACGCTGATAAATACGACCGTCTTCAAGACGGGAGAAAGGCAGCCCCATGTGTTCCAGTTCCAGAATCGCTTCCGGGCCGGTTTTACACATATATTCAATGGCGTCCTGGTCACCGATATAGTCGGAACCTTTTACGGTGTCGTACATGTGCCATTCCCAGTCATCCTCATGGGTGTTACCCAGCGCGACGGTGATACCCCCCTGCGCTGACACCGTATGGGAGCGGGTCGGGAAGACTTTTGAAATCAGGGCGCAAGACAGCCCCATTTGTGAAATTTGTAACGCGGCACGCATACCGGCGCCACCTGCACCGATAACGACAGCATCAAACTCTCTGACTGGCAGATTCATTTACTACGCTCCCCAAACAACAATTGTTCCGTAAAGTAGGTAAATCACTAATGTCACGACAATGGCCAGTTGCAGCACAAGCCGGACAGCTACCGGTTTCACATAGTCCGTTAACACCTGCCACATGCCGATCCACGCGTGGATCAGAATCGACAGCAGCGCCAGCAGTGTGAATACTTTGGTGATGGAGGAAGAGAAGAAGCCATGCCAGACATCAAATGTCAGTTCCTGAGCCAGAACCACGAAGCCCAGAATATAGAGGATGTACAGGGTGAGGATAATTGCGGAAGCACGCAGTAACAGCCAGTCGTGCACACCATTGCGCCCTAACGCAGAAACGTTGCTTACCATACGAGGACTCCAGCCAGAATTGACAGCACGACGGTCAGACCGATTGCCACTTGGGCAGAACGGGTACCGGCAGCCAAACTCTCTTCGATATAGCCAAAATCCATCAGCAAATGGCGGATGCCACCGCAAACGTGATAGGCCAGCGCAGTGAGTATTCCCCAAAAGATGAACTTGACGAAGAAGCTATTCATGATGGCGGCAGCATGTGCAAACCCTTCAGGAGAAGAGAGAGACAGGCCTAACAGCCAGAGGAGGATACCGACGGCGACGAAGGTAATTACGCCAGAGACTCGGTGTAAGATGGACGCTATCGCAGTAACAGGAAACCGGATCGTTTGCAGATCCAGATTGACAGGTCTTTGTTTTTTCACGGTTTTGCCCACACAGCTCTTATTATTTTACTTCCTCCGGGCCGAGCAGTGTCAGACAGCACCCTTTCCTTCGTTCTTGTCGCTGTGGGTGCGTTGGCTGCGCGCGCTCACCCTAATCACTGACCTATGTCAGCTCATAGGGATTCGGTTGCTTGCCGCCTTCCCACAACACCAATAACTTTGGAAAGCTGAGCTAAAAGCTCATCAGTTTTCGCGCTCAAAGGACGACATCCAGTGTGCTTAAAAGGCGCGATAAACGTATTTTCGTAGCCGTAACATGAAGGGCGAAGAAAATGATGCTGGGTGCTCCTACTTCGGATTGTCCGGAGACCTTGTAGGAGTATAGGTTGATCACATTCTTATTACAATTGCCCTACAAATGCTTTATTCACATTTCTCTGAAACAGTGAGTTAGCTCTCACTTTTCATAAAAGACACAAAATAAATTATCTGGTTTGACAATTGATCAACATTTCCATTACAAATGAGTTATCTCTATAGGACTGTGATACTGAGCACATACCGGCTTTCGCCTGATGCACCAATAGGGTGAAAGTTTCTGAAGAATCAGTGGATCACACAATCGCAAATACGGGTCTTCCCTGATGGCTCAAGTTATGCAAAAGTGGTGATTGTGTAAATCCTCATGCTTCTCACAGGTACTGAGTGACAGAACAGTAATGATTTACCGAATCTTTAACAACGATGAAACGCCGCTTGTTTGTCACAGAGCAGTCTGAGACTGCAATTCGACTCAGCTCTACGTTCCCTTTTTCATTCGATCGAAGAGCTAAGGCTGACAATAATAATGACCTTACAAGGCGTCGCTTCCAGGCATTTCTGTTGTTAGGGATTTTTAAAAATAAGGCGCTAAGGAGACTGTAAATGGCTGATAAGAAAGCGACACTTACCCTACAAGGTCACGACCCGATTGAACTAAACGTGCTATCCGGCACGCTGGGCCAGGATGAAATTGATATCCGCCCGTTAGGCGCGAAAGGTTTTTTCACCTATGACCCCGGTTTTACGTCTACCGCATCTTGCGAATCTAAAATCACCTTTATCGACGGTGACGAAGGGATCCTGTTACATCGCGGCTTCCCGATTGATCAACTGGCGCAAGAATCTACTTTCCTGGAAGTGAGTTATCTGCTGCTCAACGGCGAAACCCCGACGCCGGAACAGTATGAAGAATTCAAAACCAATGTGACCCGTCATACGATGGTTCACGAGCAAATCACCCGCCTGTTCCACGGTTTCCGTCGTGACTCTCACCCGATGGCTGTGCTGTGTGGTGTGACCGGCGCACTGGCGGCGTTTTATCACGACTCGATTGACGTCGAAAATGAACGTCACCGTGAAATCGCCGCTTACCGCCTGCTTTCCAAAATGCCGACCGTGGCAGCCATGTGTTACAAATATTCCATCGGCCAGCCGTTTGTTTATCCGCGCAACGACCTGTCGTATGCCGGTAACTTCCTGCACATGATGTTCTCCACGCCGTGCGAAGAATACAAAGTGAACCCGATTCTGGAACGCGCCATGGATCGTATTCTGATCCTGCATGCTGACCACGAACAAAACGCCTCCACGTCTACCGTGCGTACCGCCGGTTCTTCTGGCGCTAACCCGTTTGCCTGTATCGCTGCGGGCATCGCATCCCTGTGGGGACCGGCTCACGGCGGTGCCAACGAAGCTGCGCTGAAAATGCTTGAAGAGATCAGCAGCGTTGATCACATTCCGGAATTCGTTAAGCGTGCGAAAGACAAAAATGACTCCTTCCGCCTGATGGGCTTCGGTCACCGTGTTTACAAAAACTATGACCCGCGCGCTACCGTAATGCGTGAAACCTGTCATGAAGTGCTGAAAGAGCTGGATCTGAAAGACAACCTGCTGGAAGTGGCGATGGAACTGGAGCACATTGCGCTCAACGACCCGTACTTCATCGAGAAGAAACTGTACCCGAACGTCGATTTCTACTCCGGCATCATTCTGAAAGCGATGGGTATTCCGTCTTCCATGTTTACCGTTATCTTCGCGATGGCGCGTACGGTTGGCTGGATTGCTCACTGGAGTGAAATGCATCAGGAAGGCATTAAAATCGCCCGTCCTCGCCAGCTGTATACCGGCTACGATAAACGCGATTTCCATTCTCAGCTGAAGAAATAACTCACCTTCAATATATAAGGCCTATGAATAATTCATCGGCCTTTTTTTATTTATTAATTCACACGACAACTTAATTATATATTAAGGTTTTTGAAAACATATAAAAACCAATGCCAATATTTGACGATTATCCCTCTGTGATATACCATCCCCCGAAATTCACTCGGCTACAAAAGCCATAGTCACCATTAACACGATTCATTGCAATCCGGTAATTAAAAGAACGGATAAATGAAACATGTAATATAAACACGCCATTATTAAACCAAGGACATTCTGACATGGAAGAATATCGGAACGGCTCACGATCGTTTAAAAGAACATTATTATCGAGCGCCATTTTTAGCTTTTTATTACCGTCATCGGTTGTACTTGCAACAACTACATTTTCTGGCGGGAATTCATCACCTTTTGACTATATGACCTATTCAACTACAGCTGACGAGGAACATGCCTATGTCATCACTGACGCGAATACAATAGTGACCGTCGATGGTGAAATTACGCTTGGCGAGATGACGGCGCCTTACCAATCTGTCGTCTCCACGACCGGCAACGAAGCCTATGCTTTCAATATTATTAATGAAGGCAAACTGGTACTTAATTATGCTGACGTCAGCACAACGAACTCTGGAAAAACATTTAACATTACTACCGGCGCTTCGGCTGAAATTAATAACGCCGATATAAGTTCAGGCAAACAAGATAGCAGTGTTATTTATGTCTCCGATAAAGGATCGGCTTTAACGGGCAATGATATTCGTATCACCAGTGATGCAGCTCAGGCCCGGGGAATTAATATCCGCTCAGGTGCGTCTGCTAATCTGAGCAATATTGATATTGCCTTAACCAATGGCCGAAACGCAATCACAGTATCGGACTCAATCGCGATCATTGAAAACCTCACCATTAGTCAAAAATCTGATAGTACTCAATCAGCTGTTTATGTATCAGGTTCCAGCGACACCAAAAAAGCCACCGCTGAGATAATAAACGGAAACGTTGAAATGACAGGTAATGGCGATATCATGGTGAACACAAACATTTACAGCGATGTCACGCTCAATGGCGGGAAATATAAAGCGGTAGGTGATAATAACACCGGATTTTTTACAGCGACTAAAGGCGCGAAATTAATCGCCAACGACCTTACACTCATCACCGATGGCACGTACTCCAATGCGGTGGATGCCCGGGGGGAGACAGAATTAAATAACGTCAGTATCACGACTCTGGGTAATCAGTCTTACGCTCTCTATGTCGATTCCAATGAAGCGACAAACGCGGGATTACCGCCCGTCATGCTGACTGCCAAAGATATGAAGATCAACACCACAGGTTCCAGCTCCGCTGCAGTCGTCGCTGCCCGCGCAGGGATTATGGATCTTGATGGCGCTGAGATCACAACTGAGGGAGCAAACAGTAATCTGCTGGTAGCAATGAATGATTCTACCCTGAGTGCCAACGCAGTTAAGGGGAATTCGACCGGTAATGGTGCTTCCGCTGTCCGTTCCTACGCCAACAGCCAGATGACCATCATCAACAGCGAGTTATCGGCCACCGGTGCATTAGCAAATGGCATCTTTACGCAGGGTTTTGATGCAGATCATCAGTCCGTCGTAACGCTGGATAACAGCCTTGTTAGCAGCGCCACCAGCGAGGGAATCCTGGCTGCAGGTGCCAATGCCCGGATTAACGTAAACAACGGGTCAACCGTGCAAAGCGGAAACGGTATTCTGCTGAGAGCCAAAAGTTATACAGATACGGGCGTGACCGCGCAAAGTCAGGTGAACTTATCTGCAAGTAACTCGCACATGGAAGGCGAAATAATTGTCGATACCGGCAGTGTTGTGGATGTGTATCTTAACAGTGGCTCTGAATGGCAAGGCATTACCGCAAGTACCAACAGCGTCAACATCGACGATTCCAGCCTGTGGACGCTGACGGGTGATTCCACGATTTCGCAGATGAATTCCAGCGGCACCACTCACTTCACTCACAGCGGTAGTGAATATTCTGAGCTGACCGTGAATGGCAATATGACCGGCGACGGTACATACCGTATCAATACTTATCTGGATGACAGTAATTCGCCGACAGATAAGATCCACGTAACGGGCGACATTACCGGTCAAAATACCCTGTTTGTCACCAGCACTGGCGGCAACGGTAATAATACGCTGGGTAACGGGATTGAAGTGGTTGTCGTGGAAGGAACAAATACGCAGGGAACCGATGCTTTCACGCTGGGGAATTCTGTTTCTGCCGGCGCTTTCAACTACGGCCTGCGCAAAGGCGATATCACCACCGGTGAGGGCGAAAACTGGTATCTGAGCACGTGCGCCAGTTACGATTGTTCAACGCCTATCCCGGATCCAGATCCTATTCCGAACCCAACGCCAGATGATAATCCGGACGACAATCCTGATGATGTTCCTGATAACATCCCTGACGATATTCCAGACAACAATCCGGATGTGAATCCAACCCCGACACCATCCAACGACATTCAGCCATGGCGTGAAGAAGTGCCGGGATATATCGCGGCGCCGGTGCTGAATATGCAGTATGGCTTTGATGTGATCGGAACTTATCATCAGCGTACAGGCGGTGATGTGCTGCATAAAGATGGAGCCTGGGGTCGGATTGTCGGTACTCACACTGAGAATGATGCAGGTCGTTACAGCTATGACACCGATACCTGGTATGCGCAGTTGGGTATGGATCTGATGTGGGATAAAAACGAAGAAAATACCGAACGCAGTGCCGGTATTCTCGTGACACTCGGACGTCAGAATACCGACGCGGAAGACAGCCTTCGCAGCAATAATCCGTTGTATTCCGTACAAACCGGCAGTATAGACAGTGACATCTACAGCTTTGGTGGTTACTACACACTCAAAGCGCAGGATGGCGGATACATTGACGCGGTGGGCATGGGCAGCTGGTATAAAAACAGCTATGACAGCACGCATGATGCCGATCAGGACGGTTATGGCGTCGCGTTTTCAGTAGAAACTGGCAAGCCATTTACCCTGCATGAAAATCTGAAAATTGAACCACAGGCGCAAGTGATCTATCAGTATCTGAACCTGGAAGATTTCAACGATGACGTCAGCCACGTCTCCGGCGTATCAACCAGTAATGCGCAGGCACGCGGCGGTGTGCGGCTGTTCCTGGATAATCCGTCCTGGACGCCTTATCTGACGCTGGATGCCGTCACCACTATCGGCGATGAACCTGATGTACAATTCGCGGATCAGCGACTGAAAGCGGAATTCAGCGACAGCTGGTGGCAGACTGGCGCAGGTCTGGCGGGCAAACTCAGTGAAAACACCACGATTTATACAGACGTCCGCTACCAGAAAGGATTCGATTCAGATCTGGAAGGCTACAGCGGCAATCTGGGTATCAAAATGAATTTCTGATCCTTATTAGACAGAGCAAGGGCACTCCGGTGCCCTTTTTTATCACTCATACCTGACACACCGGACACCAGAAAAACGGTCGCGATGACACACTGGTTTTCGCGATCGGATCACCGCATCGCTCACAAGGCTTACCCGTGCGGCCAAACACCTTGAAGCGAAACAGCGCGCCGTGATGCACATTTTCATCCATCGTGCCGCGTGTGGCATAAGATAACCGCGCAACAGACAAACAGGCATCCGCCAGCGCATCCAGTTCCGCTTCGTTCAGTTCTTTCGGTTTATGATCTGGCAATAGTTTCGCCAGCCAGAGAATTTCCGCCCGCAGATAGTTACCCAGCCCGGCCAGAAAAGCCTGATCCAGCAACATTCCGCCTAACTGCCGGTTGCAGAATTTAGGTGAGAGTAACCGCTCACGTACCTGTGCGACCGTCAACGTCTCATCCAGCACGTCGGGGCCGATACGTTGCAGGAACGGATGATTCTCGATTTCCGCCGTATCGTAAATACTGATCTCCGATGCGCTGTACAGCAGGATCGCCGCGCCGGTGGTCTGCAATTTTACCCGCAGCGAGCGTTTGGTTTCTTTCGCCACTTCACCGGCATTCACCACCCGCCAGACACCATAGAGCTGATTGTGGCTGTAGAGCGTCAGTCCGTTAGAAAAGTGCGTCAGCAGCGCTTTGCCACGCGTTTCAATCGAGGTGATTTTCGTTCCGCGCAGTGCAGACTGATAAGGTTTTAATGAGGGAAACGCAAACCACGCTTCCGTAAGCGGTTTATTGACCACCGCTTCTGCCAGTAAATCGGCAGCGCGGCGGATTTCAGGACCTTCTGGCATCAGTGAGTCGCACCCTCAGCAATTTTCAAATCTTGTTCCGTGTGCAGCGCAATAGCGATAGTCAGCTCAAGGGCGTTCAGGACAGTGTGTACTGACATACTCGGCGCGCCAGGATGCTTCGCCGCCTGTTCCGGCAGATAAGGAATATGGATAAAACCGCCCTTCACCACCTTGCATGACGGCTGCGCCAGACGGTGCATCAGCCCGTACATCACGTGATTACAGACATAGGTGCCGGCGGTTTGTGATACGCACGCCGGAATACCGGATTCGCGTAATCCGCTGACAATCGTTTTGATCGGCAGTGAGGAAAAATAGGCCGCAGGTCCGCCGGTGACAATGGTTTCATCCACCGGCTGATTGCCTTCATTATCAGGAATACGCGCATCATCGACGTTGATCGCCACACGTTCGAGACTGAAATCGACACGCCCGCCCGCCTGTCCGACGCAAATCACCATTTCCGGCAGGATTTCATCAATTGCCGCATTCAGCGCATCAATAGCTTTACCGAACACACAAGGCAACTGACGCACCACAATCTGCGCGCCGGATAACTCCAGATCGCCGAGCTGTTTGACCACTTCCCATGACGGATTCACACGCTCGCCGCCAAAAGGCTCAAAACCGGTTACCAGAACTTTACGCATTGAGATTCCCTAAGATCAGCCCGCGCTGATCTGAATGTTTTGCTCACCAAACGCTTCCCGCAACCGGCGGGCGAAAGTCAGTGCGTGCTCACCGTCGCCGTGAAGGCAGACAGTATCGGCACTGACCGGCACCCAGAGGCCTTCGCGGCTGAGAACTTTGCCTTGTTGCACCATCGCCAGCGTCTGGTCCAGCGCCAGTTCATCGCTTTCAATCATGGCATCCGGCTGACTGCGCGGCACCAGCGTGCCGTCACTTTGATACCGGCGGTCAGCAAACACTTCCTGACGCGTTTGCAGCCCGAGCCGCTCACCCGCGCGGATCAATTCACTGCCCGCCAGTCCGACCAGACGCAGCCCCGGGTTGATGGTATGCACCGCACGGGCAATCGCATCAGCCAGAATAGCGTCGGTCGCAGCCTGATTGTAAAGCATGCCGTGCGGCTTCACGTGAACCATTTGCCCGCCTTCCGCTCGGGTGATGGCGGCCAGTGCACCGAGCTGATACACCACCTGTGCGTACACCGTTTCAGGAGGCAACCGCATCGCAGTACGGCCAAAGTTTTCCCGGTCGGGAAACGACGGATGCGCGCCAATCGCCACGCCGTATTTCAGCGCCCAGCGCACAGACTGACGCATGGTCTGCGCGTCACCGGCATGGAATCCGCAGGCAATATTGGCGGAACTGACCAGTTGCAACAGTGCCTCATCGTTGGCACAGCCTTCGCCTAAATCCGCGTTGAGATCAACGACCATGCAGCCCCCGTTTTACCTGCTCAATAAACAGCGATTGCTCACGCAGCGCTTTCTGCGCCTCTTCTGGCGTACATTTCACAAAGTGAACGGGTTCGCCAAGGCGGATTTGCGCCAGATTGTATAAATCGGCTTCGATGACACAGGCGATACGCGGATAACCGCCGGTAGTCTGGGCATCGGCCATCAGCACAATCGGTTGTCCGCCGTGCGGCACCTGTACAACGCCCGGTAACAGGCCGTGCGACAACATTTCGCGGTCAGTTTCGCGCTTCAGGACATGCCCGTGCAGACGATAGCCCATACGGTTACTTTGCGGACTAAGCTGCCACGAGGCACGCCAGAATTCTTCACGCGACTGCGCGCTGAATTCCTGATATTCCGGTCCCGGCAAGGCACGGATACGGTTGCCGAACAACAACTGTTTAATGCCGCCGGAATGCTTAGGCTGCTGGTATGAGTCGCCGGTGGGCAGCTGATCGCCATCCTGCAACTGACGCCCCTGAAAACCGCCAAACCTGGCTTTCAGATCCGTACTGCGCGACCCCATGACGTGCGGCACATCAATCCCGCCGGAAATCGCCAGATAACTGCGCATACCGCGCGTCGGCATTTTCATCGTCAGAATCTGTCCCGGCTTCACCGGATAATTCCAGCCGGTCCAGAGATCTTTGCCATCGAGTTGCGCGTGACAGCCCGCGCCGGTCAGCGCAATCCATCCTTCACGGTGAAACTCTGCGCTGAACTGACCGAGCGTGATTTCCAGACCGGCGGCATTCTCATCATTGCCGACCAGCAGATTAGCAATCCGCAACGCCGGCGCATCCAGCGCACCGGACTGGCTCACGCCCTGCTGGCGATAACCGTTACGGCCTAAATCCTGCACGGTGGTCAACATCCCTGCGCGTAAAACCTTCAGCATACGCCCTCCTTTTGTGGCACGAAGCGCACGCTGTCACCCGGCAGGAGTAATGTCGGGATCTCGCGCAGCGGATCAAACATTGCCAGCGACGTTTGCCCGATCAACTGCCAGCCGCCCGGCGTGGCCAGCGGATAAATACCCGTCTGGCTGCCGCCGATACCGACCGAGCCTGCGGGTACAGAAAGACGCGGTTCACCACGACGCGGTGTGCTCAGTTTCTCCGGCATGCCGCCCAGATAAGGGAAGCCGGGCTGGAAACCGAGGAAGTAGACGGTGTAATCAATGCCACTGTGGCATTCGACCACCTGACGCGGCGTCATGCCGGTATGCTGCGCCACATGATCTAAATCCGGGCCCTGTGCGCCACCGTAAATCACCGGAATTTCAATCAGCCGTGATGCCGGCTCAATCGCTTCACTCTCTTCCCACCAGATTTGCAGGCGTTCAATCGCATCCAGCGCCGAACTTTGTGCATCGGTGAGTAACACCGTCAGATTATTCATACCGGGTATGACTTCGCGGACACCGGGATAGGTCGCCCGATCCTGTAAACGCTGAGCCAGTCCCCAGATACGCTGCTGGCTCGCCAGCGAAACCGGAGGTTCCAGTTCCAGCACTACTGCGCGTTCACCCAGCAGGTAACATCGTGCTCGTTGCACTCAGGCACTCCTCAAAGAAAGGTTGTGGATCATCAGGTTATTCACTAAATCAATAGTGTGAGATTTGTTATCAGTTATGCGTGAAATCGAGTGGTGATGTCAACTCATCTGCCCGTTTGCGCAGGACACTGAGGTTTCGCCCGCCGTCCGCAACTGGTACTCTCATAAAAGTTGCTGTTTTTTTAGCGTTTGGATAACGCCTTCGTTACACAATAGGGATGGCCTGTGAGAAAACCGTTAGCACTCTTCTTTCCGCTGTACACCACGACATTACTGATGCTGCTGGGCTCCGGCCTGCTGACTACCTACATTTCCCTGCGTTTGTCCGCTGTCCACGTCAGCGGAGCGATGATCGGGGCAATCATCGCGGCCAACTACATCGGGCTGGTGATCGGCGGTAAAGTCGGTCACATTCTGATCGCCCGCGTCGGGCATATTCGCGCTTACGTTTCCTGTTCCGGCATCATTACCGCCGCCGTGCTGGGTCACGGCCTGACCGACATTATCCCGATTTGGGTGGTGCTGCGCCTGATCATCGGCTTGTGCATGATGGTGCAATATATGGTGCTGGAAAGCTGGCTTAACGACCAGGCCGAAGCCAGTCAGCGCGGCGTGGTATTCGGCTTTTATATGGTGGCGTCTTATCTCGGGATGGCACTTGGTCAGGTGGTGCTGATGCTCAACAGCGATTTAGGCGTCAGTACGCTTATCGTTATCGCGCTGTGTTTCGCCCTGTGTCTGGTGCCTATTGCCCTGACGACGCGCACCAACGTCGGACATATGTCTCCGGCGCCGATGGAGCTGAAATTCTTTATCGGCGCGATCCCCAAAGTGCTGGCTATCACGTTGCTGATTGGCATGGTCGTCGGTTCGTTCTACGGGCTGGCGCCGATTTACACCAGCCAGCAATCGCTGAGCACACAACAAACCGGTCTGTTTATGGCGCTGGCGATTTTCGCCGGATTACTGGCGCAGTTCCCGCTGAGCTGGCTGTCGGATCGGTATAACCGCAACATGCTGATGCGCATTAACGCGATTCTGCTGGCCGTGGCGGCATTGCCGCTGGCGCTGCTCACGCATATCTCCTTCCCGCTGCTGCTTGGCATCGGTTTTATCGTCAGCCTGATGCAGTTCACGTTGTACCCGCTGGTCGTCGCGCTGGCCAATGACATGATCGAGCCGGAACGGCGTGTTTCGCTGTCCGCCTGTCTGCTGATGGCATTCGGCGTGGGTGCCTGTATCGGTCCGCTGGCGGTCGGTGCGTTGATCGAGCCACTGGGTGGCAATATTTTGTACGCATTTTTTGCTATTTGCGGCGGCGGCATTGTGGCGCTGAGCCGGACATCGAAAAAAGAAGAAGAGACGCAGATGGCGGTCGATGCACCGGTTCCGCACATCGCCATGCCGGACAGCCTCAGCAGTTCCCCGCTCTCTCCTGCACTGAATCCGGCGTTTGATGAGCAGATGATTCAGGACACCATGCCCGCGCCGGAAAACGTCGTTGAACCGCTGGTTGAGGAAAGCGAAGCCGCAGAGGTAGAAGAGGAAGAAGAGGAAAGCAAGTATCCACCGCAGGGCGCAGACCCCGAAGTGGATACCGGATTACAGCGGGCGTTTACCCTGCTGGAAGACAGCGTTTCTGAAGAGACAACTGATAAAACGATACATAAGTAAGGGGCGTAATCGTTGCAGGCAGTTTGGATTCGGCCAGCGCGCAGGGACAGGAGCGTACAATGAGTACGTGACTGTCACGAGCACTGCCCGGATTCAGAATGGCAAATAAGATAGCCCCTAGGCAGGGTTATCAATGTCGATAAACATGACGTCTAACCCATGTTCCGCTGCCAGCCATTCACCCAGTGCCTTCACGCCATAACGTTCTGTGGCGTGATGGCCGGCGGCGTAGAAATGCAGTCCCATTTCGCGGGCAATATGTATCGTCTGTTCGGACACTTCGCCGCTGATAAAGGCATCGACGCCATATTCCGCCGCTTTCTGAATGTAGCCCTGACCACCACCGGAACACCACGCCACACGGCGGATTTCAGCCGGTGCATTCTGTGAACTGTGAAGGACGTTGCGATCCAGCGTCACTTCGATGCGCTGGCGAAACTCTTCACCGGTCAGCGGTTTTTCCAGCTCGCCCCACGGCAACAGCACGGCAATTTCGCCCTGCACGTTAATTCCGAACAGCTTTGCCAGTTGCGCGTTATTGCCCAGTTCAGGATGGCCGTCAAGCGGCAGATGATAGGCGTACATGTTGGTATCGGTCGCCAGCAACGTCTTGAGACGGTTGCGTTTCATGCCACGAATTTCAGCCGGTTCGTCTTTCCAGAAGTAACCGTGATGCACCAGCACCGCATCGGCTTCCACCGCAATCGCGGCATCCAGCAAATCTTGCGACGCCGTCACACCGGTCACCACGCGCTGTACTTCGCGACGGCCTTCAACCTGTAATCCGTTCGGCGCGTAATCTTTGTAGTTGCTGATGTCCAGTTTCTGATTAATCAGGCGTTCAAGCTGGAGATTATTCATGGCGTTTCTCGTTATTAAATGAATGGTCTATTTGACCTCTAATTTATCACCCTGCGCCATTCTGACAAACTTCACGCCAAATTTATTGCCTTTCTCCAGCTGTGCCATGATCTCTTTTTCAGGATCCGCACCCGCTTTCAGGCTCGGTTTGACGTGGCTGATGATCACCGTCATATCTTTCAGCGAACCCTCGCCCCCTGCGTATTGCTGCAAAATCCCCAGTTCTTTGAGTAACCAGTCCGGTGTCAGGTGCCCGAACAGTTTGCTGTCAGGCACACCATCAGGATAAGAGGTCTCGATGATGATGCCTTTCAGCCGTTTGGCTTTCACCTCATCACCCAGCACGCGCCAGACGGTATCCAGGTTCTTCGATTTTTCGACTTCATCCGGGCCGGTATCGCCGAAGAAGGCAAACGACTCTTTATTGCGGCTCACCAGAATCATGCTCGATGGTGTGCCGCCATGGCTGAGCGGGTAAATATTGCCGTCCAGACCGGTCAGCCCGAGGGAGAAACGTTGTGCCGGACGCTGCTGATTCAGGCGATAAGTGCCGATGCGCAAACCGCTGCCGGAGTCGGTGAAGTTAGGCCAGACGCGGCCATTGAAATAATGCTGACGCAGCGTACCGATGGTATCCGCCGTGCCGTAAATCGGTTTTTTGCTGTCTTCCGGCGAGCTGATAATCAACCCTGCAAGATGGTCGAGATGACCGTGACTGATAAAGTATCCGCCAATCAGATTGCGGAAAACCGCGCCCTGCGGGGTCAGTGGCGCGGCATTTTCAGCAGTCACCTGCGGAAAACTGCCCTTATCCAGCGCCTTGCGGATGCCCGGCAAAACAGAACCGGCATCCAGCCCGAGATAGAGTTTTTGATCATCACTTCTGATCAGGTACGAGGTGAGATTGCCTTCTTCGACGCCGCCGTTCACGCCCAGCGCCACCACATCAAATCCTGCGGTGGCCTGTCCCGCCCAGCATGCCAGCATCAGTGCCAGCAGGTGCTTTTTCATCACATCGCTCCTTGTCGTGGTGAGAGTAAGGTCAGTCAGACCGGTTTTTTGCCGCCTCAAACGCCGCGAGCGTGTCTTTTCTCGCCCGCGCATGATCAATAACCGGCAGCGGGTAGTCTAGCACGCGATGTTGTTTTTCCGCCCAGCGATGGGGTTGATGAATGTCTCTTTCTGGCACATCCGCCAGTTCAGGCACCCAGGCTTTGATAAAGCGTCCTGCTTTGTCAAAACGTTCACCCTGCGTGGTCGGGTTGAAAATACGGAAATACGGTGCGGCGTCGGTGCCCGTAGAAGCGCCCCACTGCCAGCCGCCATTGTTGGCCGCCAGATCGCCGTCGAGCAGTTGCGACATGAAATAACGCTCGCCTTCGCGCCAGTTGATCAGCAAATCTTTCACCAGAAAACTGGCGACAATCATACGCAGGCGGTTATGCATCCAGCCTGTCGAATTCAGCTGACGCATTGCCGCATCCACAATCGGATAACCGGTTTTACCGTCTTTCCACGCCTGTAACTCTTCCGGTGCATGACGCCAGCGTACATTGTCGGTCCATTCCACAAACGGCTGATGCTTGCAAAGCTTCGGCCAGGCAACAATCAGATGACGGTAAAACTCACGCCACACCAGCTCATTTAGCCAGCCGAACGCGCCGCCGTCGGTTTTCTCCAGCACATCCGGGCATTCGGTGCGCAGACGGTTAAGACACTGACGCGGCGACAGCACACCAATCGCCAGATACGGCGACAGCGAACTGGTGCCGTCGACCGCCGGTAGATCGCGTTGTTCGAGATAATCCTGAACCTGTTCCCGGCAGAAACTGCGCAGCTGATGACGCGCAGCTTCTTCGCCAATCGCAAAGTCGTCACCAATATCCGCCAGCGGATAATCGAAGGGCATCAGCCGGTGCATCACCACTTTTCCGGCATTTTCCCGGGCTTGTGGCGCAGGCAGGGAACGGCTGTCGGACTCGGTCAGGCGGGATAAAAACGCGCGGCGAAAAGGCGTATACACCTTGTACATTTCATTATTGCCGGTCGTGACCGAACCCGGCGGCAGCAGCAGGCTGTCGTCAAACGCGTGGCAGATGACCGATTCACTGACCGCTTTTTCAACTGCTGCATCGCGCTGACGTTCATTGAATTCATACTGTTTGTTGTAAAACAGCGCATACACTTTTTCGGCTTTACAGAAATCCTTCAGCCAGTCCACGCTGTCAGCAAAATCATCACACTGATGGTAATGCAGTCCGATACCGCGCTCAGCCAGTGAATGTTGCAGTGCCTGAAGATGCTGATAAATAAACATCGCCTGCCGTGGTGCCATCTGATGCTGTTTCCACTGTTCCGGCGTGGCGATAAAAAGGGCAATCACTCGCGCCTGCGGGTCTTCACAGGCAGCATGCAACGCGCGGTTATCGGTTATCCGCAGATCATTACGGAACCAGACTAAATGCGTGGTCATAACACTCCTTTTAACGTCCGTATCGAAGTTTTAGTGCTTCCGGGTAAGGCTCGAAATAACGCTGATCAGCCAGATAAGCGTCCGGATATTCCGACATGTAATGCTTGAGCAAGGTGATTGGCGCCAGCAGCGGCTGCATGCCCTGACGGTAACGGTCGATCAGCCCGGCCAGTTCCTGACGTTGCGGCGAACTCAGCTGTTTGCGGAAATATCCCTGCACATGCATCAGCACGTTGGTGTGATTGCGGCGCGTGGCCTTATGACTCAGCAGATTCATTAACCGCAGGCGATATTCTTTAAAGTATTCTTCAAGGGAATCCCATTCGGCCATTGCGGCAACAAAGCGCCCCAGCTCGCGGTATTCCGGCTGCGAATGGGCCAGCAGAATGAGTTTATAACGGCTGTGGAAAGCCATCAGTTTGCCGCGCGTCAGACCGCTTTCCCGCAGCTGATTCAGTTCAAACAGCGTAAAAATGCGCTCGACAAAATTCTCACGTAACACCGGATCATTAAGACGCCCGTCCTCTTCTACCGGCAGCCAGGGATGCTGCTTCATCAGCTCGGCGGTATAAATTCCGACGCCGGATTTTTTGGCATCTTTACCGTTGGCGCTGTACACCCGCACCCGCTCCATTCCGCAGCTGGGAGATTTTGCACAAACGATATAGCCGCAGAGATGATCGAGCGGTGCAACGCGTTTTTCCGCGTAGGCCTGCATCTTCTCAGTGATATCGGTCGTGTCATCGTTGCTGAAACGCATGATCACGCCGTCATCGTGTTTAATCAGACGCAGTGCGGCACGAGGTGCCGGCAAGCCGATGGCCATTTCCGGACAGATCGACTCAAAGCGCACATAAGGCGATAACTGCTCGACGGCAAACGCCAGGCGTTTATGACCGCCATCAAAACGCACGTTGTCGCCCAACAGACATGCACTGATGCCAACTGGAATTGTTTTCGCCATGGTCAGCTCCCGGTATTAAGAAAAAAGAGGGGTGCCTTAACTTCATCACCTGCATGTATAACCTTAGCACAAGTTATACATAAAAATAATGTTGTACAGGTTTATCGACCAGCAATAAAAAACCCCGCGGGGAAACGGGGTTTTTGGCTCCTCCCCCTGCGAAGGGGGAGGATGGGAGGGGGTTTAGCAGACCGAATAACGGTTTACGCAGACTTCAAATCGGGTGTTTGAACTTAATACCCCACCCCAACCCTCCCCTTCGCAGGGGAGGGAGCTAAATTAATAAAAATCCTGGGTCGCCATCTCAGCATGACTCAGCCACACCGGCTTATCGCTGGTTTTCATCCAGACGCGGTGTAAATAGCTGTAAAAACGAGCGCGGTCAGCGCGGAACAGCATGACCGGCAGAGCCAGCACACCGGCTGCGATAACAAAAGCGCGGCGGGCCAGTATGCGGGTCATTGTATATGGCGTGTATTCATTCATCGCGTTGCTCCTGTGAAATTTGGAAAGTTTTCGGAAACTGTAAGTTGCGAAAAATATACTGCAATTGATGAAATTTTACTACTCATCTGACCACTTAAAAGTGTAAATATTCGCCAATTTTTCCCTGACACTGTAATTGAGTTACAGAATGGTTAAATAAATACGCAATTAAAGCTTCTTTATGGTTTCATTTTTGCGCATTTTTATACTTTTTTTTACACTGCGGTTATGTTTCTTTTCAGGATCTTTTCCCGCCTTTCCTTATTCTCGCCACAACATAAAAACACACCTGTGGAGGTGGATTGTGAGTGTTGGCGTAATCTGCGGCGCATTACTGGTTCTTCTGCTGCTCGGCTATCTGGTTTATGCCCTGCTGAATGCGGAGGATTTTTAAATGGCCGCAACCGGATTCTTACTGATTGCCAGTTTTATGCTGGTGCTTTTGCTGCTGGCAAAACCACTGGGTAATTTTATTGCTCAACTGATCGAAGGACAGCCCGGCGCATTTATTCAACGCATTGAAAACGGTGTTTTACGCACGTCTGGCAGCAGCCATGCTGAAATGAACTGGTGGCAGTACGCGCTGGCGATCATGGTATTCAACATTCTGGGCATTATTGTGCTGACGGGGATGCTGATGGCACAAGGCGCGTTGCCGATGAATCCGCAGCACTTTGGCGGACTGTCATGGGATCTGGCCTTTAACACCGCGGTAAGTTTCGTCACCAACACTAACTGGCAGGCTTACAGCGGCGAAAGTACGCTGAGCTATCTCAGTCAGATGGTCGGACTGACCGTGCAAAACTTCCTTTCTGCTGCCACCGGTGTCGCCGTAGCGTTCGCTCTGATCCGCGCTTTTGCGCGTCCTTCAGCGCAGACCATCGGTAACGCCTGGACTGATTTATGGCGCATCACGCTGTATCTGCTTCTGCCGGTGTCCTTCCTGCTGGCGCTGTTTTTCGTCAGTCAGGGTGTACTGCAAAACTTCGAAGCGTATCAGCACATCACCACGCTGGAAGGCCTGCAACAAACGTTGCCGATGGGGCCGGTGGCTTCTCAGGAAGCGATCAAAATGCTCGGCACCAACGGCGGTGGCTTCTTTGGCGCTAACTCCGCGCATCCGTTTGAGAACCCGACGGCGCTGACCAACATGGTGCAGATGCTGGCAATTTTCATTATCCCTTGTGCGCTGTGCTTCGCGTTTGGCCGGGTGGTCGGCGACAACCGTCAGGGACACGCGCTGGTCTGGGCGATGTCGGTGATTTTCGTGGTCTCTGTGGTGGTGGTGATGTACGCCGAACTCAAGGGCAATCCGCACTTCACGATGCTCGGCGCTGACAGCAACTTCAATATGGAAGGGAAGGAAAGCCGCTTCGGCATTCTGGCTTCCAGCCTGTATGCGGTGGTCACCACGGCGGCATCGTGCGGTGCAGTCAACGCCATGCACGATTCCTTCACCGCGCTCGGCGGCATGGTACCGATGTGGCTGATGCAGATCGGTGAAGTGGTGTTCGGCGGCGTGGGTTCCGGCCTGTACGGCATGCTGTTGTTCGTGCTGCTGACGGTGTTTATCGCCGGGCTGATGATAGGCCGCACACCGGAATATCTCGGTAAGAAAATCGACGTTTACGACATGAAGATGACCGCACTGGCGATCCTGGTTACACCGACGCTGGTGCTGCTTGGCACTGCGCTGGCACTGGTCACCGACGCAGGTCGCGCGGGGATTTTAAACCCCGGCGCACATGGTTTCAGTGAAGTGCTGTACGCGGTGTCCTCCGCCGCCAACAACAACGGCAGCGCGTTTGCCGGACTGAGTGTTAACACACCGTTCTACAACCTGTTGCTGGCAGCGTGCATGTTCTTTGGCCGCTTCGGGGTGATCATTCCGGTGCTGGCGATTGCCGGTTCACTGGTGGCGAAAAAGCGCCAGCAGGCAGGCAACGGCACCCTGCCGACGTCCGGCCCGCTGTTTATCGGCCTGCTGGTCGGCACCGTGTTGTTAGTCGGCGCGCTGACCTTTATTCCGGCACTGGCGCTGGGACCGGTCGCGGAACATTTGCAGGTCTGGTCAGCACAGTAATGCTGCGTAACTCGTTGAACTGATGAATATAGAGACTAAAAAGATGAGTCGTAAACAACGTGCGTTATTTGAACCCCGCCTGATCCGCACTGCCCTGCTGGATTCGGTGAAAAAGCTGGATCCCCGCGTTCAGTGGCGCAATCCGGTGATGTTCGTGGTGTATCTGGGCAGCATCCTGACCACCCTTATCTGGCTGGCGATCTTGCTGCACCGTACCGACGGCAGCGCGGCTTTTACCGGCAGCGTGTCGCTGTGGCTGTGGTTCACCGTGCTGTTTGCCAACTTCGCCGAAGCGCTGGCGGAAGGCCGCAGCAAGGCGCAGGCGCAGAGCCTGAAAGGCGTGCAGAAAACCAGCTGGGCGAAAAAAATCTACGAACCGCGCCCTGAATCACCGGTGATCAAAGTCGCCGCCGATACGCTGCGCAAAGGCGATTACGTGCTGGTCGAAGCAGGCGATACCGTGCCGTGCGACGGCGAAGTGCTGATCGGCGGTGCATCTGTGGATGAAAGCGCGATTACCGGTGAGTCCGCGCCGGTGATCCGCGAATCCGGCGGTGATTTCTCCTCGGTTACCGGCGGGACGCGCGTGTTGTCCGACTGGCTGGTTGTGGAGTGTTCAGCAAACCCCGGCGATACCTTCCTCGACCGCATGATTGCGATGGTCGAAGGCGCGAAACGCCGCAAGACCCCGAACGAAGTGGCGCTGACCATTTTGCTGGTGGCGCTGACGCTGGTGTTCGTGCTGGCAACGGCCACGCTGTATCCGTTCTCACTGTTCAGCGTGGGCGCAAGCCACGCCGGTATTCCGGTGACTGTCACCGTGCTGGTCGCGCTGCTGGTGTGTCTGATCCCGACCACCATCGGCGGTTTGCTGTCGGCTATCGGCGTGGCGGGGATGAGCCGTATGCTGGAAGCCAACGTGATTGCCACCAGCGGTCGTGCGGTCGAAGCCGCTGGTGACGTGGATGTACTGCTGCTGGATAAAACCGGCACCATCACGCTCGGTAACCGTCAGGCTTCGCAGTTCCTGCCCGCCCCTCAGGTGACGGAACAGGAACTGGCCGATGCCGCGCAGTTATCGTCTCTGGCGGATGAAACGCCGGAAGGCCGCAGTATCGTAGTGCTCGCGAAGCAGCGCTTTAACCTGCGCGAACGCGATATTCATTCACTGAATGCGACCTTCGTGCCCTTCTCCGCGCAAACCCGCATGAGCGGCGTAAACGTCGGCGAGCGCAGCATCCGTAAAGGTGCGGTGGATGCGATACGTCGTCATGTGGAATCCAACGGCGGCACCTTCCCGAAAGCCGTCGATGGTCTGGTGGAAAACGTAGCGCGCAAAGGCGGTACGCCGCTGGTGGTGGCCGAAGGCGCAAAAGTGCTGGGCGTGGTCGAACTGAAAGATATCGTCAAAGGCGGCATCAAGGAACGTTTCGCCGAACTGCGCAAAATGGGCATCAAAACGGTGATGATCACCGGGGATAACCGTCTGACAGCCGCTGCGATAGCCGCCGAAGCAGGTGTGGATGATTTTCTGGCGGAGGCCACGCCGGAAGCCAAACTGGCGTTGATCCGTCAGTATCAGTCGGAAGGCCGTTTAGTGGCGATGACCGGCGACGGTACCAACGACGCCCCGGCTCTGGCGCAGGCCGATGTCGCGGTGGCGATGAACTCAGGTACACAGGCGGCGAAAGAAGCGGGGAACATGGTCGATCTCGATTCCAATCCGACCAAGCTGATTGAAGTAGTGCATATCGGTAAACAGATGCTGATGACGCGCGGCTCACTGACCACCTTCAGTATCGCCAACGACGTGGCGAAGTATTTCGCCATTATTCCGGCGGCATTCGCAGCGACCTATCCGCAACTGAATGCGCTGAACGTCATGCACCTGACGTCGCCGTCGTCGGCCATTATGTCGGCGGTTATTTTCAACGCCCTGGTGATTGTGTTCCTGATCCCGCTGGCGCTGAAAGGCGTGAGCTATAAAGCCATGAGTGCCGCCGCCCTGCTGCGCCGTAACCTGTGGATTTATGGCGTCGGCGGACTGCTGGTGCCGTTTGCAGGTATCAAACTGATTGACGTGATCCTGACCGTTTTACATCTGAGCTGATTTTTGAGGAAGACCATTATGTCCGTTAAAAGAATATCCTATGTCCGCCCGGCTCTGGTGATGACGGTTCTGCTGACGCTGGCGACCGGCGTCGTTTATCCGCTGCTGACCACCGGGGTTTCCGAGCTGGTGTTCCGTACTCAGGCCATGGGTTCGCTGGTAAAAGACAGCGGCAACAAAGTGATTGGCTCAGAACTGATCGGGCAGAATTTTACCCGTAATGATTATTTCTGGGGACGTCCTTCTGTCACCTCCGACTCGCCATATAACCCGATGGCGTCCGCTGGCAGCAATCTGGCTGCCAGTAATCCGGCGCTGGATCAGGCGGTGAAAGACCGTGTGGCTGCGCTGCGCAAGGCCAACCCGCAAAGTCCGGCGGCGGTGCCGGTGGATCTGGTCACCGCCAGTGGCAGTGGTTTAGACCCGCAGATTTCGGTAGCCGCCGCCCAATGGCAGGCACCGCGCATTGCTGCCGCGCGTGGTCTGCCACTGGCGCAAGTGAATAAATTGATTGATGATAATACATCATCGCCGCTGATTGGTTTCCTCGGCCCCGACGTGGTTAACGTGCTCGGGCTGAATCAGGCGCTGGATGAACTGAAAACTAATTAACCAATTAACCAATT
>NZ_JYDG01000050.1:0-12997 GCF_003263545.1 Rahnella sp. AN3-3W3 | reverse complement strand
AACGGCTGGTTTTTTGCTTTTTGCGGTACGGCATCCTCTATACTCCCCCGTTCTTCTGTGAAATCCCCTCTTCATACCGCCTATAAACTCATATTAAACCTGCACTTGAGCTGATACATTGCAGATTGAACATTGAGCAAATTTATAGGATATAAAATGCCTTCGTCCACAAATCCGCTACTCGCTTCTCCGTTGAAAACCGGCGATACCGTTGGTTTTTTCTCTGCGTCGTCACCTGTTACTGCTACGGCACCTGAGCGTTTTTCTCGTGGAAAGAAATTTCTTGAAGAAAAAGGATTTGTACTGAAAGCGGGCTCACTGACGGGGCATTCTGACCATTACCGTTCAGGTTCAGTTGCCGCGAGAGCGGAAGAATTCAATCAGCTGATCCGCGACCCGCAGGTGCGTTGTGTGATGTCGACGATTGGAGGTAATAACAGCAATTCCCTGCTGCCTCATCTGGACTACGATGCGCTGCGCGCCGACCCGAAAATCATTATCGGGTATTCCGATTCCACGGCGCTTCTGGCCGGAATTTATGCTCAGACCGGTCTCATCACGTTCTACGGTCCGGCGCTGGTGGCTTCTTTCGGCGAGTTTCCCCCGCTGGTTGATGAAACTTGGGCCTCTTTTGCCGATATCCTGATGACCCGCCATAAAGCGCCTTACCGTTATCCTCTTCCTGCATACTGGACGGACGAAAAGCTCAACTGGAATGACGTCATGCCCGTCAGAGCCAAAAAATTGTATGCAAATACCTGCCGTTTTCTCGGGGCAGGACGCATTGAAGGACGGGTTATCGGCGGGAACCTGAATACTTTATCAGGCATCTGGGGTAGCCCTTATATGCCGGAAATTCATCAGGGCGATATTTTGTTTATTGAAGACAGCCTTAAAGATATTGCCACCGTTGAACGCTCTTTCTCGATGCTGAAGCTCAACGGAGTTTTCGATCGTGTAAGCGCCATTCTGCTCGGAAAACACGAACTGTTCGATAATGCCGGTACGGGAAGACAGCCGGCGGACGTTCTGCTGGAGATTCTGAACGGGCAGGAAATTCCCCTGGTCGATGGCTTTGACTGTTGCCATACCCATCCGATGTTAACACTCCCTCTGGGTACTGATATTATTGTGGACTTTGATCACCAGCATATCGACATCTCTGGTCATTACTTGCGCTGATACCTCCGAAATCACGTACTACTAAAATTCCGTATGTGATTTATTATCATCTTCCTGTTTCATATCCCGGCCATTTACATTTCAAGTGACTGCTCTGTAAACATTTACTACAGAAATCTGTTTTTAAAATAGAAGGGTTTATACTAACTGCCCTCTGTGAAGCAGTATATAAAGATAAAACACCCGTAAAGCAGCACTGTACTAATTAACTGATGCAGCGGAAATGACCGAATATTCTAAACAGGGAGGAGTGGAATGCCCATGGTTTATCTGATTGAAAATCAAATAGTCTTCAATCCGGAGGAAAATTCGCTTTCATTACTGAGTGATGATGAAAGTAAGATCACCGTCTCAAATCCTGCACGGAGAATATTATTATTGTTAATCGAACAACAGGGCGTGGTCGTTCAGCGTGAAACATTCTTTAAAAAAGTATGGGATGACTACGGCCTGAACGCTAGCAATAATAACCTTAATCACTGTATCAGCAAATTACGTAAAGTCATCTCAACGCTGGGATACCAAAATGAATTTATCGTTACTGTGCCTAAAGTCGGATTTATCATCCGGAAGGAAATCATTATTGAGGCCTGTGCCAATAAGATTGAGACTCAGGTATTAGTAGAAAATAGTGATGAAGTTGCTAAAGAACCCGATATTGTTCTGAGCGAAGCGATGCCGGATGACGAAATAATAAATCATTCTGTGGCGCCACAGCAAAATGCAACTGAACCTGAACCGCAGAAGGGAAAATATCATCATTATTTTATAATGAGCATTCTGGTCACTGCCGCACTGACAGTCTGGGCAATTATCATTTTTTACAATGATATGAGTGATCCGAAAGCTGACTTAGAGATTGCCAAAATCGGATCCTGCAGCTTGTACGCAACGGCCCCGGTTTCCCGGTCAAATAAGAGTAATTTTATTCAACTGGCAGAAGATTTTCTGCATAAGAACAATATCTCATGCAAACCAGGACATATACTTATATTTCAAAGCGAGCTTTTCTCCTCGCCAATAAATACCGGTTCAGTGCAGGAGTTTCTCGCGCAATGCAGCACTGATGACAATCATAAAGCAAGTGTTTGCATAAGCTATTATACAAATGACAGGACCACGCATGATCAGTGATAGAAAATTTATTCCTCCGGGTAAGAAAACCATTATTTTTACGTTACTCCCTGTCACCGCATTACTGTTAGTGTTATATGGAATGTCTCTGAGAAAGGACAAGCATACGTTCCCGGTTAATATCCCTTGCAGGGGAAGCATGATCGTAGAAGCACAATATGATCATCAGAGAGCGAAAATGGTGACCTCTCTGTACTTTAGTTTTCTTGATAACCGCAAAATTTTAGTTTCACTCAGTGGAACTGCATATTTATACAATGAGGAAGGAAAACTGGTAACCAGGAAAACTTTGCTGAGGAATATTTATTATGACTATGTACAGGAGAGCAAAGTGACCGATACCTATTCAATGACCAGCAGACAGATAAACATTGATAGCATAGACAATATGGACTGGGGGATTTCTTCGCTTCTGATGATAAACAGTTTTTTTCTGACCGGGCATACCGATACGATGGTGTTGAAGAAATATGATGACAACACCATGCTGATAGAAAGTAATCAGTCTTCGTTTGCATTATGTGTTTTCAAAAAATCTTTTTAAAAACAGCAAAATGGATGAAGCCTGATTATTTATAGTAAAGATATAAATCATAACCGCAAGCCTGGGCATAACGAGACAAAGTACTGAAGCTTGCCTGAGCTGGCCGCTTCTCAAGACGGGTGATTGCCGGTGGCGTGATCCCAAGCCGTCTGGCCAGTTCAGTTTTACTCAATCCGGCATCCTCGCGCAGGGTTTGCAGCAGGGCGTGAATGTGCTTTTCTGCGATGAGTTCAGGTGCCTGGGCTGAGTATATGGGCTCCTCCAGCGCCTGAGCCCGCAGTTTTGCCGTTCTTAGCATATCGTTCTCCCTTATCTTTGCGGTCAGTAATAGTTAATTTTGACGATCACCGACGCATCAAACTGCCCGAGAGAAAGTGTTTTTCCCGGGATGGCACTCAGTTTTGCAGTGAAGTTTTTGGTGACCTCATTCACATTGTTAAGCTCTGCAAAGTTATCGTACCGGTTGAAAGTAATTGCCTTCTGCTGGTCGTTGTAGAGCATGAGCTTGGCACCGTTTGAAAGGTCTATCGCGGTGTCATCCAGCAGCGGACTGGCCGTAGAAAATTCTGCCTGCAGTGAGAAGTTATCCAGACATCCTTGTTTTACAGCCTTGATGGCAAACGGCAGTGAAATACCTGAAGACCGTGAAAGGGTCGTGCTTTGAATGGCGCCAAAATCGACAATCTGAGATTCCGGATACACTTTCAGGTCAGAACCGCAGGCCAGAAAACGGATCCCCTGCAAGCCAGAAAGATTGTATTTGAGGTTTTTAGCACCGGGTGTTTTGTTAATGCCTCTGCTGCCATCAAGCTGAAAGACGGTGAACTGATCCGCGCCCTGGTAATGCCCGCTGGAAGGGGCATTACCACTGACTTTGATATACAGGCGGAACGTCACGTTGACGGTGACGTTCTGGCCTTTTTTGATAGGCGTACTGTTAGTACTGAGTCTCTGCTCGTTCTGTTCCAGATCCTGCCCGTTGTAGCTCACGCCCAGCAATAAGCCTTCCCCGATCGACTGGGATTTAGGGTTAAAGTAGAAATGCACAACGTCAATAATCGACCCCAGCACATTGTCGCAATACGCCGTGACGTTGATGTCATTCGATTCCCAGACCTTGGTGCCGACAGGAACATTCGCCGGGATAGCCAGTTGCCCTACCGGTATCGCCGGTTTATCCACAATACCTGTGCCTTTCTCCACACAATCGAGCGCCAGGGCGCTGCGGGAAAATAAGAAGAGCAGGATGAAGATTGCCATCCGGCCAATGGATAATCTGCAAATATCAGGCATAACAATCCCTTTTCTTTATGGTAAATCCGTTCAGTCACGGCTTCTCACGTGGTTGTTATCGCTTATCATCCTTTCTGATAAGCTGACATTGCACGGACGGGCAATTGTATTGATTGACCTGAAGTCCGCCGTAATCGTCCATGTACCCGAGACTGTAACGTTCGCTGACGTACTGACTGCCGGTCAGAGATTCCGTCGCAAACGGCGCCAGCATGACGCTGTCAAAACCCGAAGCATTGCCTTTGTTGTCTTTACCCAGATATCCGACAGTGATGTAAAAAGGTGTCGGATTCGTCAGTTTCAGCCCGTTGCTGAGCCGCGAAACCAAGAGCTGTTCCTGCCAGTTGGCTTTCAAAAGTTTTCTCAGTTCCGCCGGGCGGAAGAACAATTTCACGCGGCTTTGGATTGCCACCTGCATCACGTTCGCCATATCACTTTTTGGCGGCACTTCGCGCACGTTGAAGTAGAACAGCGACTCACGGTCTTTCGGTAAACCGGCGGTTTCCGGCAGTTGCAGAATACGGATCTGGCTTTTCTGCCCGGCATCAATTCGCTGCATCGGCGGCAGCGCCACCAGCGGCGAGGTAATTTTTTCGCCCTGAGCGTTCTCCAGCCAGACCTGCGCCAGATAAGGCAGCTCCTTGCTCTGGTTCTCGAGCATGACGCTGACGGATTTATCGCTGGCGTTATAGATGATGCGCGTCCGGTCAAGATTCACCGCGGCGACTGCCGGATAACATGATCCGGCCAACATCAGTACGGCTACGCAGCGTAAAATCATTTTTTTCATCTGGTTATTCCCTTACTTATGCGATCCCTTCAGACCGCTTTTCATCATTAATTGCAAGGCAGCAATACCTGCCCTGAAGAGGTTTCAGGCTGCGGCGGCACCTGAACCTGGCATTGCTGGTCGTCTCCCCAGCGGACAGTCAGGGATTTCTCACCTGACACCCCGGCCAGATAGGCCAGACCGCCGTCACCGATTAGTCCGGCTTCAAAACCGGAGCTATTGTCGGTGACTGATGCCCCGAGCGGCGGATGACTGCCATCTTTCAGGCGGATCACCGCCATCAGACGCTCACCTTTAATCGCGCGGATTTTGCGAAAACCTATTGCCCCTTCCGTCAGGGTTTTACTGACCACTGAGCTATAGACTTCCACGTCATCCGGTAAATGGTTCACATCAACGCGGATATCAGAGGTCTGATAACTGGACACGCCATTCACCACCGCAATGCCGTAATCATTGGTCACGGACGCCCCGTCGCTTATCGGAATGCCTTTCACGCCGGTCGACACCATCATGCGAGGCTCGCTGCCCGCGCTGCTCTGATGCAAGGCCGCACCCGCCGCAGTGGCGGTAAACGAGCCGTACCAGTTCGCATTCACCGAACGGTAATCGTTATTTTTCACGCTGCCGTTAGCGCCGAACTGGCCGTACGGCGACATATGCTGATAGTTCGCGCGGAACACACCGTTACCTTTTTGTATATCCGGACTACTCCCGCCCGCGCCAACGCGCCAGGTATTGTTCGGGTCCTGACTGTTGTAATACGACGCGGTTTGCGAGAAGCCGCTTTGCGAATCCTGCTGCGCGTCGTAGCTGATTTGTTGTCCTGAAGACAGCGGGAGGCTGAGTGACAGAAACATCTGGTTTTCATCGGTATCACGGTAATTCAGCTTGCTGGCCGAAAAGGTGGCAGAGACACCGGTAAAGCGCCCGATATCGAAAATCTTGCTGACGGAGACGCTGTAGTTGTTGCTCGGGTCTTCGTTCCAGTAGACCTTATGCGTCGCCGACAGATACAAGGTGATCGCCGGCCACGGCAGATACTGGTTAGCGGTCACTGTGTACGTTTGTTTGTCATCACGGGAATAACCGTCACCGTTCACCTTGTCGAGATACTGGTTAAAAGACATAAATGTCTTTTGTGAAAAGCGATAACCGGCGAACGTGATCTGACTGCCAGTCGAATCAAAGCGTTTGGAATAATTGGCGCGGTAGCTGAAACCGGTTTGTTTACCCGCATCTGGTACGGTCGCAGAAGAGCGAGTCACGTCAAAAGATACCGCGCCGAGTTTTTGCAGGTTCTGCCCGATACCCAGCGCCTGCGCCTGATAATTCCCGGTCGTCGCAATCAGCCCGCCATAAAGCGAGAAATCATTTAGCGCCCCCCAGGACATTTCCCCGCTGTAAAAACCCGGCTGTAAAACGCGGTTGCTGCTGCCTGTGGTCGGTTTCCCCATGGCCGTTTTAAACCGCACCTGGCCTTTGCGGGTCAGAAAGGGAATGGTGGCCGTCGTCACCTGATAGGTAGTGACGCTGCCATTTTCTTCTTCGATTTTGACGTCCAGCGAACCCTGTACTGCTTCGGTCAGGTCCTGAACCACGAATGGCCCCGGCGAGACGTTGGTCTGGTAGATGACCCGTCCATTCTGGCTGATACTGACTTTGGCATTGGTTTTGGCGATCCCGGTCACCTGCGGCGCATAGCCACGTAACGACGGTGGCAACATGCGCTGGTCACTGTTTAGCGACGCACCGAGAAAGCGGAATGAATCAAAAATGTCAGAACTCAGATACGTTTGTCCCCCGGTCAGGCGTGCGCCGATAGAGGGTAAAGCGCGATACACGTATTTCTGCGTCCAGGTGAAATTATCACTGGCTGGCGAACCTGAGGTGCGTGAAGAGGAATACTGATAATCCGCACGGGCGCGCCACGCCCCGAGGTTAAACCCGGTGGTACCGTAGCTGCTGAAACTGGTCGAAGTATCGCCCTGTTGAGGCATGTAACGGCTACCCAGCAGGTTATAGTCGAGCAAAACGCCGTTTACACCCTCATCCCATTGAGAAGGTGGCACCCAGTTCTGGTCGTGGAACGTCAGCCAGGCTTGCGGAATGCTGATATTAAGCGTCTGCCTTTCCTGATCGTAACGTGTGGTCACTTCCGGCATTTTATCCAGTGACGTACATTTGCCGTGATGCCAGAGGGTTATTTTTTCCCGGGCTGCTTTGGTCAGATCGAATTTATCCACCAGTGAAAGCGGTAAACATAACCGGCTATTTTTATTATCATCGACTGGAATATATTGAATGACACTCTGGTCACCGAAGGTGCGACCATTAAGCATCACATCCAGCAGGTACTCTCCAGGCGCGATGTAATTGGCAACCTGAAAACGCGACAGATCGACGTTATTGCGATCGGCAGAATCAATAAAGTTAACGTTAAATTCCACCGCCAGGCTTCTGATTGAAATTAAGCATCCCGACAAAAGGAAAATAAGCCAAAAGCCTGTCCCCTTCCTTGTCGATGTTCCATCCATCGCAAACAACATAATAAAATCACTTTTTGCTTTTATAGATCAAACATAAACCCCTGGCGCAGGTGCACCTGGAAAATAAAGGGGAGATAACTCCCCTAAATAATAACAATGCTTATTTATAATTCAGGGCGTACGTTGCCTGAGAAACGATAGTACCGGTCGAAACTGGCTGTGAGTTGGCTTCAACGCGCGCAGCAAATACCAGCTCATTATTACCGGTGACAAGGTTGATATCTTTAGAGGTATCACCGACTTTCAGCAGGTCGCCGTTCGCATCAATCAGACGAATGCCTGCGCCTTTTGCACTGCCGGTGTTAGCCAGCAGTTCACTCGCGCTGCTGTCAGGCGTGCCTGCGAAAGAAACGGCCACTTTAGACATCGCCGGATATTCGACGGTGCCCGCAGTTTGTGCAGTCAGGTCGCAGCCTTGCAGGTGAATGGTGTAGTTAACGTTCTGGGAATATTTATTACCGCTTTCCAGCACCTTATTCGCTACCTGACCCATGTTCACATTAATGTCCTCATCTCCTGGAGCAATTGAGCAAGGCGCATTAATAACGGTTCCGGTGAAATGAATGCGGCCAGAGCCCTGATCGGTTCCTGTCGGCGGTGTTGTAACATCATCTGCGAAAGCTGAAGCAGAAATAAGGGCAGATAAAGCGATAACCAGTGTCTTGTTCTTAGCGTTAAACATAGTAAGTCCTTGAGATTGTAACGGTAGCTATTAAGCGTTAAGCAGCTGTTAAGCGATATTATTCGCTGTACCGAAGAGAGCACCCCTCTCTTGCCAGATCAATATACTGATATTTTTAATTTAACGTTATAATAATTCGCTTAATGCAAATATTAAGAGTTTTACGCTCGGATTAATCTTTAAACATTGCCATTATGAAAGGAAATTAACTTATAAGTTAAAATAAATGATATTAAATGTTCTCTAATGAATAATAATTTTCGCATTAGATAAGGTGAGTTAAGCTTTATTTAACCAATTTATTACAATTTTAATCATAAATTTTTACCAATCACTCCTTTTTTCTCCTCCTACCTCTCCATTTTATTTATGTGGAGTGCTCCGCAATGAACATGCGCATATCCTGCTGTTTTTACTCTGCTTGCGTGATCTGACCCCCAAAAACCAAACAAAGCCAAACAGCAAACTACACTTAACCTTTGATTGACATATCATTAACAAATCAAAGGAGAAAAACCATGAGCCATGTTTACAAGCACCCTATTCCTGCCTCTGTCGCAGAACGTACCCTGATTACACCTGAGAAATATCAGCAGTTTTATCAACAGTCTGTCGAAGATCCGGATGCATTCTGGGCCGAACAGGCGAAAGTATTAGACTGGATCAAACCTTTCACAAAAGTGAAGAACACGTCATTCGCACCGGGAAATATCGATATCCGCTGGTTTGAGGACGGCACCCTCAATCTGGCCGCGAACTGCCTGGATCGTCATTTAGCGGAAAAAGGCGACCAGACGGCACTGATATGGGAAGGCGATGACCCTAACGCTGAAAACAAACACGTCACCTACAAACAGCTTCACCATGATGTCTGCCAGTTTGCGAATGTGCTGAAAGGATTGGGTGTTAAAAAAGGCGACGTCGTCGCGATTTATATGCCGATGGTGCCGGAAGCTGCCGTTGCCATGCTGGCATGTGCGCGTATTGGTGCCGTGCATTCCGTTATCTTTGCCGGTTTCTCACCTGAAGCCGTCTCTGGTCGTATTATCGACTCCAGCGCGAAAGTGGTTATCACCGCTGATGAAGGGCTGCGTGCGGGACGCACTATTCCGCTGAAGCAGAATGTGGACGATGCGCTGAAAAATCCTTCAGTCACCAGTGTGACACATTCCATTATTTTCAAACGCACCGGCAAACAGGGCGAGTGGAAAGAAGGTCGTGATATCTGGTGGCATGATGCCATTGACGGCGTTTCAGCTGATTGTCCGGCCGAAGAAATGAATGCGGAAGATCCGCTCTTCATCCTCTATACCTCCGGTTCTACCGGTAAGCCAAAAGGCGTGCTGCACACCACCGGCGGTTATCTGGTCTATGCCGCTCTTACATTTAAATACACCTTTGATTACCACGACGGAGACATCTACTGGTGTACCGCCGATGTTGGCTGGGTAACGGGTCACAGCTATTTGCTCTACGGCCCGCTGGCATGCGGCGCAATCAGCCTGATGTTTGAAGGTGTGCCAAATTATCCGACACCGGCCCGTATGGCTCAGGTCATTGATAAGCATAAAGTAAACATCCTTTATACAGCTCCTACCGCTATCCGTGCACTGATGGCCGAAGGCGATAAAGCGATTGAAGGGACCAGCCGTGAATCGCTGCGGATCATGGGCTCGGTGGGGGAACCCATTAATCCGGAAGCCTGGGAGTGGTACTACAAAACAATAGGCAACAGCCATTGCCCGATTGTCGATACCTGGTGGCAAACCGAAACTGGCGGTTTCATGATAACGCCATTGCCGGGCGCCACTGAACTGAAAGCCGGTTCGGCAACGCGACCGTTCTTTGGCGTTCAGCCTGCGCTGGTGGATAACGAAGGTGTTCCACAGGAAGGTGCATGCGAAGGCAATCTTGTGATCACCGATTCATGGCCCGGACAGGCGCGTACGCTGTTTGGTGATCATGAACGCTTCGAGCAGACCTATTTCTCAACGTTCAAGAATATGTATTTCAGTGGCGACGGTGCCCGTCGTGACGAAGATGGTTATTACTGGATCACTGGCCGCGTTGATGACGTGCTGAATATTTCCGGCCATCGGCTGGGAACCGCTGAAATTGAATCCGCGCTGGTTTCACACCCTAAAATTGCAGAAGCGGCTGTTGTCGGCATTCCGCATAACATCAAAGGGCAGGCTATTTACGCCTACATCACTCTTAATCACGGCGAAGAACCGTCACCGGAACTCTATACCGAAGTGCGCAACTGGGTGCGCAAGGAGATAGGGTCCATCGCCACACCAGACGTTCTTCACTGGACGGATTCATTACCTAAAACCCGCTCCGGCAAAATCATGCGCCGTATCCTGCGCAAGATTGCTGCCGGCGACACCAGTAATCTGGGAGACACCTCTACGCTGGCGGATCCGGGCGTAGTCGACAAATTGTTGGAAGAAAAACAATCAATGAAAGTGCCGTCGTAATTTTCACCGCCCTGGCGCGGTGAACTCTATCAATGCCTCACAGGAGTCACTGAGATGAATGATCTCATTTATCAGAGAGTTGTAAATAATCCGCGCTTTAGGGAACTGGTGCAAAAGCGCAGTCGTTTTGCCTGGTTACTTTCAGGTATTACCTTGGTTCTGTACGTTGCCTTTATCCTGCTGATTGCTTTTGATCCGCAGTGGCTGGGAACCCCACTTTATGAAGGTGCCACGATTACCCGGGGTATTCCTGTTGGCGTGGGGCTGATCGTTATCTCTTTCGTTCTGACCGGGATTTATGTTATCCGTGCGAATAGCGAATTTGACCGGCTGACGGCAGATATTATCCGCGAGGTGCAGCCATGAAGGCGCATCGTGGCTCTCTTCTTTTACTGGCGTTGGTTTCAGCCTTCCCCTTCAACCTGTTTGCCGCCGAAGGGATTGCAGGTGAAGTGAAACGCCAGCCTCTTAATATAGAAGCGATTGTGATGTTCGTACTGTTTGTCGGTGCGACGTTATATATCACCTATTGGGCAGCAAAACGTACGCGATCCCGTCAGGATTACTACACTGCGGGCGGACGCATTACCGGCCTGCAAAACGGTATGGCGATTGCCGGTGACTTTATGTCAGCCGCGTCTTTCCTTGGCATCTCTGCGCTGGTTTACACCTCCGGATACGATGGGCTGATTTACTCCATCGGTTTCCTGATTGGCTGGCCGATTATCCTGTTCCTCATCGCCGAACGTCTGCGAAACCTGGGTAAATATACCTTTGCCGACGTTGCGTCTTACCGTCTTAAGCAGAAACCCATTCGGCTACTTTCAGCCTGTGGTTCGCTGGTCGTAGTCGCGTTGTATCTGATTGCACAGATGGTCGGTGCCGGTAAGTTAATCCAGCTGCTGTTTGGTCTTAACTATCATGTTGCCGTGATCCTTGTCGGGATCCTGATGGTGCTCTATGTGTTGTTTGGCGGGATGCTTGCGACAACCTGGGTGCAAATCATCAAAGCAATTCTGCTGCTAGCGGGTGCGACATTCATGGCCGTGATGGTCATGAGATCTGTCGGCTTTAACTTCAATACGCTCTTTACTCAGGCCGTTGCGGTGCATTCTAAAGGGATTGCGATCATGAGCCCAGGAGGACTGGTTTCAGACCCGATATCGGCTCTGTCTCTTGGCCTCGCGCTGATGTTCGGTACCGCCGGTCTGCCGCATATCCTGATGCGTTTCTTCACGGTGAATGATGCTAAAGAAGCGCGTAAAAGCGTATTTTATGCCACCGGTTTTATTGGTTACTTCTATATTCTGACCTTCATTATCGGTTTCGGCGCCATCGTTCTGGTCAGTGGGAATCCTGCCTTTAAAGATGCCAGCGGTGTATTGCTCGGCGGCAATAATATGGCAGCAGTCCATCTGGCTGATGCCGTAGGAGGAAGCTTCTTCCTTGGCTTCATCTCTGCCGTCGCCTTCGCCACTATTCTCGCCGTTGTTGCAGGTCTGACATTAGCGGGCGCTTCAGCGGTATCGCATGACCTTTATGCCAGTGTTATCAAGGATGGGAAAGCCACTGAACGGGATGAGTTACGCGTTTCAAAGATAACAGTCATTTTGTTAGGGATCGTGGCGATTGCTCTGGGTATTTTGTTTGAAAAGCAGAATATTGCGTTCATGGTTGGTCTGGCTTTCTCCATCGCTGCGAGCTGTAACTTCCCGATTATCCTGCTTTCAATGTACTGGTCCAAACTGACTACGCGCGGAGCAATGATTGGTGGCTGGCTGGGATTACTCACTGCAGTCATACTCATGATCCTCGGGCCAACTATCTGGGTGCAGATTTTAGGGCATGCCAAACCTATTTATCCGTATGAATACCCGGCCTTATTCTCGATGATTGTCGCCTTCGTGGGGACCTGGTTCTTCTCGATTACCGATAACTCCCTAGAAGGCCAGAAAGAAAGGGAACGTTTCTATCCTCAGTTTGTACGCTCACAAACCGGGATCGGGATCTCTCAAAGCTCTAATCACTGATTGTTCTGATTTCAGAAACGCAAAAGACCATCCATGAGGATGGCCTTTTGTTTGAATCTTCAGTCTTAAATCGCAGAGCCTTTGAATGTAGAAAAGACAAAAGCCCCATACTTTCGTACGGGGCTTTTGTCTTTTTTTGATGCCTGGCAGTTCCCTACTCTCGCATGGGGAGACCCCACACTACCATCGGCGCTACGGCGTTTCACTTCTGAGTTCGGCATGGGGTCAGGTGGGACCACCGCGCTAGTGCCGCCAGGCAAATTCTGTAATTTACCGAACTCTACGCTTATTACTGGTGCTGATACCCAGAGTC
>NZ_JYDG01000005.1:0-28268 GCF_003263545.1 Rahnella sp. AN3-3W3 | reverse complement strand
CTCACGAGGGGAAGGCTGGGGAGGGGTGTAGGTCAGAACAGGCCAGAAGGTGTCGTGTATAAACCCCCTCCCAGCCTCCCCCTTCGCAGAGGGAGGAGTAAAGAAGATTACTGAGCCGGAACGGGCGCTGGCGCTACCGGAGATTCCTGCTCAGGCGTCGGGGCTGGCGCTGCTGGCCCACCCAGAATACCGAACAGCCCGGCGAATTCCTGCAACGTCATTTTCTGGCCATTCAGGTCAACCTGATTGTCAGCGTAATGGAAACTGCTGGTGATAGTGTCGTCTTTCACTGTAGTCAGTTTAAACATCTGACCCATCGCCGCCAGCCCCTGAACCTGCTGCTGAGCCAGTTTAGTGGCGTCGTCAGCATTATAGCCTTCGATCTGCGCAACCTGAGTGGTCACCTGAGTCGCCATTGGCAGAGGGATCGTCAGTTTGGCGTCCACTTTATTCACCAGCTGGGACAGCATCTGATCTTGCGTTTGTGCCGGGGTGGCAGCCGGGTCTTTCAGATCCAGCAGCAGATTGAAGCTGCTTTCGCCTTTGCTGTTTTTCCAGCTCAGCGGAGCAATGCTGATGGTCGGATTACCCTTAAGCAGTAACGGCAGATTTGCCAGCAGTAAATCCGCGGCCTGCTGCTGATAAGCCGCAGGATCCAGTTCACCTTGCTTCATCAGCAACTCACGTGACTGCTGATTGTAATTGTCGGCAAACTGTTTCAGGGCTGCGCCATCAAGTTTATCCAGCTTCAGCGTCAGTTTTGCAGAACCGAAATCCTGACCCTGAACTTTCAGGGCATCGATGGTGTAATCCTGCTGACCGCCAATGTTATTGCCGTTTTCTGAGAATTTGCTGACCAGCTTGAAGTTGTCCAGAGAACCGGCGTCTTTGCCATCAACGTTCACCAGGATCTGCTTCACGGTCAGGTTCTGATCGCCCACGCCCACCTGGAATTTCCCCTGACGGGTATCGCTGTCCATGCTAAAACCGGCCAGAGTCACTTTCTCAAGTTGCCCCCACTGGTTTTTAGACGTCAGCGCGATGCTGTCGGTACTAGCATCAAGCTTCATGGCGGTCAGGTCTTTATCAACATCTACATTGATGGTACCGCCGGAGAAGGCCAGCTGGCTTTCGTCTTTCTGGTACGTCACAGGAATGATGTCAATCGCCGATGCACTCGCGCCGCTGTAAGAAACGCGGGTATCGACGGTAACCAGGGATTTCCCTTTGGTCACATCAAACAAGCCTTTAACGGTCGGCGTTTTTTGCAGTTCGGAATGAACAGAGGCCATGCTTGGGATCAGGTTGAATTTTTTCAACTGAGCGGCAGGGAACGGACCGTGGTCGATGGTTTCGATAAAGGCAATTTCGTCACCGGTTTTCAGCACACTGCTGCCTGCGGTGGCAGCGGCAGCATCCGGACGCAGAACGATGCGCATTTTGCTGCTGAACAATCCGCGCTGGTAATCTTCATAGCTGACTTTGAGACCGGCTTTCGGATAAGCGCTTTGCAGCTGGCTGTTGGCATTGGCGACCTGCTCGTCCATATGCTGCTCAATCAGTTTACCCGTGTACCAGGAGACGCCTGTCCAGGCCGCGCCAAGGACTACAATGACGCTTACAGCGACTAGTGACTTCTTCATATCTCTGTTTATCCTTATGAAATATCCCGAAAATAAAAAACGCCTTACGGCGTTATTAGTCTTCAGAGTGTAGCTGAATCAGCAAAAAAATCATCAAAATGGGGCAGTTAGCCCCATTTTGTTTAGGCTTCAGATCATTTCACCAGCGTATTGAACACCCGTGCAATGCGACCGTTACCGCTGACCGTGACCGGAGACTCACCGGCAGACAAGAAACATGATTCGCCAGGGCTGAGCACCAGCGTTTCATCATTTTTTGCCAGAACGCTCTGGCCTTCAATACAGAAGACAATAGCAGCGCTGTCCTGTTCCAGCGTTTGCGGTTCTGCAGCAAGGCTGTGAATTGAAAATGCAAAATCTTCGACAGGGATCGGGAAGTTGAGTTCTGCACCTTTTACGACCGGCGTAGTGAGTAATTCAGCGGCCGGTTTCGCATTGAATTTCAGGTTGGCCAGTAATTCAGGAATATCGATGTATTTTGGCGTCAGACCGGCGCGCAGCACGTTATCGGAATTCGCCATCACTTCCAGTGAAACGCCTTTCAGGTAAGCGTGCGGGGTTTCAGCATACAGGAACATGCCTTCGCCCGGTTGCAAGGTAATCACGTTCAGCAGCAGCGGAGAGAACAGGCCGCTGTCATCTGGATAAAATTCAGAAATACTGCGGATGGTGTCCCACGGCTCGCCGTGTTGATCATCGAGCACGGATTTCAGAACGTCCAGCGCACGGGATTTTTCTTCACCTTCGAGGCTCAGCAAACCGGCAAACAGGGAACGCAGGTGGTCAACATCCGGGAAGCTCAGGAAGCTGGCGATCAGCTGATGCGCGCCTGCGACAGGCTGCAATAAAGAAACAATGTCGCGCAACTCACGAAAACCGTTCATCGCCTGGAAAGGCGTCAGGGCATAAACCAGCTCAGGTTTGTGATTCGGATCTTTATAATTACGCTCGGCGGCGTCCAGCGGGATCCCGGCAGCATTTTCCTTCGCAAAACCAATTTCAGCGGCACCTTTGCTTGGGTGAACCTGAATAGAAAGTGGCTGATCGGCGCAAAGCACTTTGAACAGGAATGGCAATTCGCCGAAACGTTTAGCGACCTTGGTCCCTAACTGACCGTTAAGGTCAGCGCTGATTTGATCACGCAGAGAGACGGTCTGACCGCTGGCATTCTCAACCTGAGAACTGCTTTTAGGGTGAGCGCCCATCCATAATTCGGCCATCGGACGGTCTTGCGGGTCGGTAATTCCGTAGAGTTTGGTCAGCGCGTCTTTGCTGCCCCAGGCGTAATTCTGTACACCGTTATGCATCTTTTGCATTGCTTCATCCTGAATAGAAAATATTGCCGCCTAGTAAACAATGCCAAAGCAGGCATTACAACTGCGAAGCCCCAAAAAGTGCCATGAGCGCGTAATTTCGGTATGGAGATCGAATCGAATTATACGCCAGCCTTATAAGTCACTATAATTGATCGGTCGCCAACGGATGCGTGGGAGCGCGAGCGGCATTCAAAAACCTGCAAAAAAACCTGATTTATCATCGTAATAAGCATCTAAGGAGACAGTAATGGCAGCAACACGCATTGAAAAAGACTCAATGGGGCCAATTGATGTTCCGACAGATAAGCTTTGGGGCGCACAAACGCAACGTTCCCTGGAGCATTTTCGTATTTCTTCTGAAAAAATGCCTGAAGCGCTGATCCACGCGCTGGCTCTGACCAAACGTGCGGCCGCCAGTGTGAACATGGATTTGGGGTTGCTGCCGGCAGAGCGCGGAAACGCCATTATTGCCGCCGCTGATGAAGTGCTTGCCGGGCAGCATCCGGCAGAATTCCCGCTGGCTATCTGGCAGACCGGTTCCGGTACTCAGACCAATATGAACATGAATGAAGTGCTGGCAAACCGTGCCAGTGAAATTCTCGGTGGCGAGCGGGGCGAAGCGCGTAAAGTTCACCCGAACGATGACGTGAATAAAAGCCAGAGTTCAAACGATGTGTTTCCGACCGCGATGCACGTCGCCGCGGTGATCGAACTGCGTGAAACGCTGATCCCGGAGCTGAAAGTGCTGCACAAAACGCTGGCAGCAAAAGCGGATGCGTATCGCGACATCGTCAAAATTGGCCGCACCCATTTACAGGACGCCACGCCGCTGACGCTGGGTCAGGAAATTTCCGGTTGGGTGGCGATGCTGGCGCACAATTTAACTCACATTGAAAACAGCATTCCGCACATTGCCGAGCTGGCGCTGGGCGGTACCGCAGTGGGAACCGGCCTGAATACGCACCCGGAATATGCGGTGCGCGTGGCGAAAGCATTGGCGGAACTGACCAATCAACCGTTTGTCACGTCGCCGAATAAATTCGAAGCGCTGGCCACCTGCGATGCGCTGGTTCACGGACACGGGGCGCTGAAAGGTCTGGCCGCCTCGCTGATGAAAATCGCCAACGATGTACGCTGGTTATCTTCCGGCCCGCGTTGTGGTATTGGCGAAATTTCTATCCCCGAAAACGAGCCAGGCAGTTCCATCATGCCAGGTAAAGTGAACCCGACGCAGTGCGAAGCCATGACCATGCTGTGCGCGCAGGTGCTGGGTAACGATGTCGCGGTGAATATTGGCGGGGCTTCCGGTAACTTTGAGCTGAATGTCTTCCGTCCGCTGGTGATCCATAACTTCCTGCAATCGGTGCGTCTGCTGGCCGACGGAATGCGTGGTTTCAATGAGCATTGCGCTGTGGGTATCGAACCGAACCGCGACCGGATCACTCAGTTGCTGAATGAATCGCTGATGCTGGTGACGGCACTGAATACGCATATCGGCTATGACAAAGCCGCTGAAATTGCCAAGAAAGCACATAAAGATGGGCTGACGCTCAAGGGTTCTGCACTGAAACTCGGTTATCTGACTGAAGAACAGTTTGATGAATGGGTGCGTCCGGAAGCCATGGTTGGCAGTATGAAAGCTTAAGGTTTTTCATCAAAGCATAGTGAATAAGGTCCGGGAAACCGGACCTTATTTATGGCGGCATTCTGAGGTTTATAGCGGATAGTCGGTGTACAGATGCAGGCGCTTAATCAGCAGACTCAGCGGCTGTGACTGCGGCTTGTATTTATGCTTAATGGTTGTGACATCGTAATCATGCAGTTCACCTAACTTCGGCACCTGCATCATCGGAGAGCGCAGGCATAAAGCAATCAGCGGCAACGGGCAGGGATGTTGAACCTGTTTCTGGCTGTTGCGATACCACACGCGGGCGATAGGTTGCACTTTCACCGGACGTTTAAATTTCAGCGCAGCGTGTTCCGGCAGACGTTTCACATCGCTCATCTCACGATTAATATTTTCCATCCATTGTTCGCGCGTATAAGGCGAAACGGCACGTCCTGCATTCAGGCTTTTTTCCAGCTGTGCCAGCACTTCATCACGGGTGACATTCTTAATAATGTGCTTATTTGCCCAGCCAAAACGCACTGAATCCGGGTCAGTCAGATACGTCACCGAGCGGTAGGCGTTGAGCGTAATCAGCCCGCGAAGGTGTGTATGCACAAACTCGAAACGCTGTTCGCGTGCAAGGCCGGACTCCACCGTCACAATATGTTCCAGTTCGGCTTTCAGCTTGTTCACTTCTTCAATCAGGAGCAGGGCAGACTGATGCTCTGCGGGATCAACGGCATAACACAGCACACCGGGCAAACGTACGGCGGATTTACTGCTGACATTCTCATTATTATGATGGATAAACAGGCGCTGAAAATGCTGTAACGCCAGTTGCTGCGCGGCTTCGCCGGTGTGGGGTGTCACGATGATTTTGTCTGCGGGGTTATGTTCTTCACCTTTGACAACTTCAGGAAGCGCAAAGACCCGCGCCTGCAATAGTTCCAGCTGACTCAGGAAATGCCCCAGATCCTGCAATGCCAGTTCCAGTTCGTTAAAACAACCGTTCATCCGGGCAATTAAATCATAATCCGCCATAAACCCTCCAGTTAGTTACAACATACAGTGTAGGGTATAATGATAAAACGTGCACACATGAACTTCAGGGAAATCATCAGTTTCGGAGTTTTAGTCGCTTAGCAGGGCGGGGACAAAGTTTATCACGTCCTGATACCTGTCAGGTTAGAATAAAGGATGTATCCGTTGCAGGAGTTCGCTATGACTGACCTTATCCGTTGTCCGTGGGGCACAACTGACCCGATGATGCTTGAGTATCACGACAAAGAATGGGGAAAACCTGTACGTGACAGCCGGGCACTTTGGGAAAAACTGATGCTCGACGGTTTTCAGGCCGGATTATCCTGGCGAATTGTGTTGAAAAAACGCGATGCATTGCGGCTGGCATTTAGCCATTTCGAACCGGAGAAAGTGGCTGAATTCACTGAAGATGACATCGAAAGGCTGGTGAATAACGCCGATATTATCCGCTCGCGCATCAAGATTACGGCGGTCATTAATAACGCCCGCGCGTATCTTGCGATGCAGCAGGCTGGCGTTGATTTCGGTGAGTGGATTTGGGCACAAATCGGCGGAAAGGCAATTCAGCACGTGGGTCCGGTTCCGACGAAAGATGCGCTTTCCGAGCGTATTTCAAAGGATCTCAAAAAGCGGGGTTTTAAGTTTGTGGGACCAACAATTGTGTATGCCTGGCTGGAAGCTACCGGCCTGATCAACACTCACCATCCGGAGTGTTTTCGCCGAACACAGGTGGCGAAAGAAGCCTGATTTTAAAAAACTTTTTATTTAAAAAACTTAACGAATAAGTAGAAAAGGGCGCGCGGACTGATCCATAGCGCGCCTTTTAAGCTGTGTCGAAATGACCTCAGATAAGCCGGAACTCAATCATAAACAGCTCTTTCAGGCCCGGATAAATTTCGCTAATGACATCCTTTAACTGTTCCAGCGTCATGTTTTCCTGCACGGCATGTTTTTCATTCAGATCATCGAACATCACTGGCGTTACCGAGATTACCTCGATATTGCAGAAAAATACGTCATCCTCATAACGGCTGACTCGGACCTTATCACCGGCAGAAAAATTTGCGTCACTGGCTTCGCGCAGGGTGATTGTTTTGCGTCCGGCAAGAATATCATCTTCAAATCTGCCGTAAAAAGTGATGTCTTTCATAAAGTTTCCAATAAAAGGGGAAAAGGTGTTGTTGATTATATAACGGCTGCTGCGTCCACCCGCTGCGGTTTTGGTAAGACAGCCCCGGGCGACCAGATCAGCGAGATGGCGGGTAGCGGTCGCCTTACTGACTTTCGCCACTTTCTGATACTGTCCCGCGCTGATCCCTTCGGCAAATCCGTTATTTCCTCCGTCCAGCAAACGATTCAGCACCTTAACTCGTTCAGCAGGGAGTGCGCTGTTGTGGTGTACTTGCCAGAAAAGCGTTTTTGCCAAAGTCTGATCGATACGTCTGGTCGCAGTATCTACGCTGGTTTCGAGCATTTTAAGAAACCAGCTGAGCCAGGCCGTTAAATCCATCGTTCCGCGCTGTGTGGTCTCCAGCACGTTATAATAATCTTTCCGGTGATTGAGAATGGCTTCTGAAACAGCGTATAAACGTACGCTTTGATCGTCGGCCTGAAATAACGCCATATCAGTGAGGGCGCGGGTAATCCGACCATTCCCGTCTTCAAAAGGATGAAGTGTGATAAACCAGAAATGTGCCAGCCCCGCACGAAGGAGAGGATCCAAAGCCGCCCGATAGCGTGACTGATTATACCATTGCATAAAAGCGGTCAGCTCAGCACAAAGTTGTTCGCGTGGCGGTGCCTGATAATGCACTTTTTCCTTTCCAATCCGGCCTGATACGACACGCATTGTTGCATCCCCGCGCCATTCTCCACGTCGTAAAAAAGCCGGCGCTGGTTCCGGAAATAACCAGCAATGCCATTGAAAAATAAGGGATTCAGTCAGATCGCCCGCTTGAGGATTGAAAACATCCATCATCATTTTGGCTAAGCCTTCCGAGTGTTCTGTGGTGGTTCCAGGAAGATGCCAGGTTAATCCAAGACGTTTGGCCAGCGATGAACGGACAGAATGTGCATCAAGCCGCTCATTCTCGATAGCGAATGATGAAAGAATATTACTTAGCATCGCATCAAGAGAATATTCGGCAGCATCATGGCCGGGCCGTGATTCGGCTTTACCGACAAGTTTACCTATTTTCAGGCGTGTCTGACGCAGTTGGGGCTGAATGATATCGTCATCCCAGTTGAACTGAGGCCACTCAGGTGATTGCCAAATCCATTGCCGGTTATCCATTTAGAGTCCTGTGAGCCGATTAGCGATCTTATTCGGCTCATTATACGAGCCGAATAGAGATTGTAAACGGCTCGTAGTATTCGTTCTTGATTTACGGGGTAGGGAAAGTACGGTATCCGTGCTTTTGTTTTTGCTGATCCCGATGGCAACCGCATAGACGTCGGTCAGGTTATCCGTGAGTAGACCCGTAGGCAATTGGTATCTGGGTGACATTATAAACTAGCTAAAAAGTGACATTATCAAATGGGACTTACAATTTGGTGCGCATAATGTATATTATGTTAAATAAGATATAAGCTACGCACCAATACCTCGATATCTAACGCCGTTCATACCTCACCTGCTTTCTCCTGGGTTTCTTCAGCATAATAAATGGCTACCAAATCGTTGGCTCTTCAGTACTTGTCCATTCCACACGATGTCTGCACAACGCCGGGATATTTACGAAGTCACCGGAATTCATCACGCGCACTTCTTTCTCGTTTTCAAAATTCAAACCTGCCGAGCCCTGAAGCACTGCGACCCATTCACTATGTGGCTGGCTGTACCAGAATTCTGGTGGACTCGCCTGACCGGTTGAAATAATTCTCTCGATACGCATATCGGGCTTCATCAATAATGACTCTAACGTTTCTTCATTTCTCTCGTGTGCATTAACAGGAAAATCCTTAAACAGATTCGTCACCATCTCATTTCCACCTTTTGACATCAGAAATCGCACTTTGAACTGATCGCGCTACGTGATTTCTGGAATTACATCAGTACCCTAATGCTGCAGAATTCACGTAGCGTACCCATTTTCAGCATGTCTAAATGCTATAAACCTGCATAAGCCTTCTCGACTTTGGCCATGTATCTCGGTGCCTGAGGCGCCGGATGATACTGCCGGACATGCCAGTTAAACGCTTCGGGCGTCAGCTGATTGATCATCTGAATCGCGGTCTGGCGATTAGCAGAGAATGTTCGCAATAATGCGCCCGCACCATTTGCATAAGCCACTTCGGTTGCATAACGGCGTGTCAGCGGATCGTTGATCCAGTTTAGTTGCTGACGCTGCAATGCGCTGATGTATGCGGTTCCGAGGTCAATGTTGGTTTCCGGATCCAGCAAATCATCGTCATCAGGGCAGCCGCGTTTGCCTTTATAGCGATAAGCATCACAGCCACTGGTTGATGCTTTAAGTTGCATCAAACCAATGGCATTCGAACGACTTACGGCTTCGGGATTAAAACCTGATTCGACCTGGATGATAGCCTTAACGAGTTTTCTGTCGACCTTATATTGGTCAGCAGCATCTTCAATTTCATCATCATAGGCATGCGTATCGTATTTCTTATATTTCGGCTTACTCGAGCAGCCAGCCAAAATCATCAGCATGATAATCATACTGAGTCTGAAAGGTTTTTTTAGTAGAGAAATCATGAATTTCCACGGTTTAAATAAGTGAGTCTCAGCGCTGACAAGATACCGATATCATCCCTCAGGATCATGCATAAATCTGTTTTTTTTTACCCGAAAACCTGTGACAGACATGGAAGAATTGGCATCTGCACCCTGCTTTCGCTTTTAACTGCCGTAAAACGTTGTTATTTGCTAAACTCAAATCTGACTCATTTTGTATGAAAGGTATATTTAACGCCATGACAACCATTCTGGTTATCGTTCCTGACGGTGGCATGTTATTTGAAGCGGCAGGCATCGTCGATATCCTGATGCAGGCCAATCAGCTGCTGCCCGGTAATCCCAAAAGTTCGCCTTATCAGGTCGCCGTGGCTACCACGCAATCGCACCGTGTCGTTCATGGTATTTCAGGTCTGAACCTGCTGGCCGACCACCGGCTGTGTGATCTCGATCCGACAGAACCCCGTGACACGATTATTATCACCGGCAAAGGTCTGACTGAAGAAGAAAGCTCAAGCGTTGTTAACTGGCTGAAAAACGCAGCACCCCACGCGCGGCGGGTGGTGTCAATTTGTGGCGGTGCTATGTTGCTGGCTCAGGCCGGTCTGCTCAATGGCCGTCATGCCACCACACACTGGCGGCTGCTTGATACCCTGCAGGCGAAATTTCCGCAGGTAAAAGTCGAACGCGGACCGATGTACGTTCAGGACGGTGAAGTCTGGACATCCGGCGGTGTCAGTTCAGGTTTCGATCTCATCCTGGCCCTGGTAGAGGATGATCACGGCTTCAGCGTTGCCAGAAACGTCGCACAAAACCTAGTGATGTTTCTCCGTCGGCCTGGTGGACAAGCGCAATATAGCCGCTATCTTTTGAATCAGGCCAGCGATGGCCCTATCCGCGAGCTTCAGGCCTGGTTGCCTGAAAATCTTACCGGCGATTTATCTGTTGAAGGACTGGCCGGGCGCGTGGCAATGAGCCCGCGTAATTTTACCCGGGTATTCACTCGTGAAACGGGGATCACACCGGCGAAGTATGTCGAAGAAGTTCGCCTCAATGCGGCAAGACAGCTTCTTGAACAAACCACACAAGGCGTAGAGCAAATTGCTGTCACCACAGGATTTGGTGGTGGCCTTAATCTGCGTCGTGTCTTTGAGAGAAATTTACAACTGACGCCAACAGAATACAGAGAACGATTTTGCTCACGCATGTTGGCGTAAATAGATCTATTGTTGTCATTTACGCCATCCCTTCTTCAGATTAGATTAACCCTAAGTCAGATAACTAAGGAGTTCATCATGGTCAAAGTTGGTATTAACGGATTCGGCAGGATTGGACGTAACGTATTGCGTGCTGCGCTCGGTCGCGATGATTTTCAGGTTGTCGCCATAAACGACCTGACTGACAGCAAAACCCTCGCTCACCTTCTCAAATATGATTCCCTCTCCGGTACCTTACAGGCAGACGTAAAAGCTGACGAAGGTCAGTTGCTGGTTGATGGCAAAACTGTCCGCGTATTTTCTGAAAGAGATCCTGCGGCTATTCCATGGAGCAGCGTGGGCGTTGACATTGTCATTGAGGCCACCGGTTTCTTCACTGAGAAAGAAAAAGCGGAAGTTCATATCACCCAAGGTGGTGCTAAACGCGTCATCATTTCCGCACCGGCCAAAAACGATGACATCACGATTGTGATGGGCGTAAACGATGGCCAGTATGACCCGGCCAAACATAAAGTTGTCAGTAACGGTAGCTGCACCACTAATGGTCTGGCTCCTGCGGCGCAGGTTTTACATCAGACATTCGGCATTGAACATGGCCTGATGAATACCACACATGCCTATACCAACAGTCAGGCATTGCATGACCAGCCGGAAAAAGATTTGCGCGGTGCCCGTGCTGCGGCCGTATCTATTGTTCCTTATTCCAGCGGCGCGGCAAAAGCCATCGGTAAAGTCATTCCTGAACTGGATGGCCGTATGACCGGTTATTCACTGCGTGTGCCGGTCCCTGTGGTTTCCATCGTTGATTTGACGGTCAATCTGAAACGTGAAGCCACTGTTGAGGAAATCAACGCAGCATTCCGTAAGGCGGCTGAATCCGGCCCTCTGAAAGGAATTCTGGGGTACAGCGAAGAACCTTTGGTTTCCAGCGATTATCGCGGCGACCCGCGCTCTTCTATCGTCGACGGGCTTTCTACGCTGGTGATTGGCGGCAAACTGGTGAAGATCCTCGCCTGGTATGATAACGAATGGGGCTTCTCAAACCGTCTGGTCGATTTGGCTCTTTTGATGGAAGAACGGGGTCTATAATCCCCTCTTTTCCTGTAAGAATAATGACAGACACCGCCGCATGGCGGTGTTTTATTATGGCTAACAGACGGTCACCGTTATTAAAAGCAATAAACTGTATGTTGTAACTAAAATATCTATTCCTGTTAATGTATCAACAAATCCTCTGTGTTACCACGCGCAGTAATGTCGCCAGTTTCTCAATTGTTTCGCCCTGATGTCCAATCCCTATCGCGCAATGATGTGCTGCTCCTCCGCATGACCAGTCTTTCGTAAATTCCCGCGCTGACAATGGGAAACGGTAACGGCTGTTAGTATTCCCGATATCCAGGATTTCTCCTTCGACCGACTGCCCTTCGGCATATTGTAAAATCACACGGTTATTGATGTCCTCGATGACAGAAAGGAACGTTACCGGGCCTTTGCGCACGCTCATCTGAATAGAAATGCCCTTCCCCGGTTTGCCGTGATAGACAGGTAACGGCACCAGACGCACTTCACCTTCTGCCATCAGCGGATGAGCTGGCCCGTCGTGCCCCCAAAGCACAACATCATCATCAAAATCAATACCATAAGGTTCAGAGAACGATCCCCCCGCTCCGAGCAGCGACATGATTTTCATGGCGATAACGTTCTTGATTTCATATTCACCAGCAACGGGAATATTGCGCCCCGTCAGCAGCGTATTGCCGAGGATCACCGACGTCACGATGTTCTCGTAAGCATTGCCCGGCGCCCCTTCATAATAATAGGCCAGTGCATCCAGCCCGTTATTATCAACCAGTTGCTCAAGCGCGACGGCGGTCGTCACTGCCCTTTCGAGCTCGGCTTTATCGCAACTGGTATCTGTGCGGAGACTTCTCCCGACTTCCTTTTGTTTCGCCTCACGTTGCGCATCACTGACCTGCTCACGCAAACTGTTCAGCTCGCACATCTCGAGGGGTTTAAAGCGGACACCTAATTTGGCTGAAAGATTGGTCATGTTGGAATACACATCCACCATGCCGTTGTAATAATGCCCCAGTACTCCCACCGTACTTTTGCCCAGCCGGATTTTTACGCCAATCGCGGTCAGCCATTGCTGTGTTTGCTGCCAGACATACGGGTCATTATTCAGCGCGCCGACAATCATCTCGTATGCAATGCCCGCACGGTTAAACACATTGGCCAGTTCCGGCGCGCTGCATGCCTGGCAATGTGCCAGCCATTCACCGGTCCGTGCCCCGCGATCGGTCATTTCACTGATAACCTGATACGGAAGATGACGTTCAGGCTGAAGAGCCAGGATCAGCACCGGAACCTGAAATTGCTGCACCAGCGGTAACACTGTTGAACTCAGAGCGTAAGTGCTGATGGCAATAATAATGACGTCCGGAGAAACCTGTTTCAGTTCAGCGGCAAGCGTGTCGCTTTTTTCCACACTGTCGACCAGCCCGCCGTTATGAATGAGGATCTCCGGCGAAGTAAGTTGCTGCTCGATTTGCCCGAGATAGCCTGTCAGCCGTGCCTCCAGACCGGTGAATTGTGGCCAGTACGTATTAAGCCCTATCCCGAATAAGGCTGCGTTAAGCGGTCGTGAATTGCGCATAGTTTTTCCTCAGCTGATAACACGTTGAGGAGGAGTCTAAGGAGAGAGATGACCGTGAACCTTTGCGTGAAGGCCATAAACAAAAGAGGAGTGGCAAAAAAAACATTAAATTATAAAGTTGGAAGCAGGATCGCAATCCACTGCAACGCTACCCGGCGCTTGTCAGCGCCGGGAAAACAAGAAATCATTCTTCCTGCGGCCCTATCTGCATGAACGGGTTATAAGCAATTTCCCACAGATGTCCGTCCGGATCGGCGAAATACCCCGAATATCCGCCCCAGAAGACTTTTTGTCCGGGTTTGATCAGTTTGCCGCCCGCTTTCACTGCCTGCGCTAATACCGCGTCCACTTTAGCCTCACTGGCGACGGTTTGTGCCAGTGCCATACCGCGAAAACCCTGTCCTTCAGCGCTGACCTGCGCATCCTTTGCCAGTTCTTCCCAGGGGAATAATGACAACCAGGCACCGGCTAACTCAAAGAAGCTGACGCCGTCAGAATCAATGACCACTTTAGGGAAGCCAAGTCCGTGCTGATAAAATTCCGTAGCGATGGCTAAATCTTTAACGCCCAGGGTGATCATATTGATGACTGGTTGCATCGTTTTTCTCCGTCAGAGGGATGAAAGTAATCATGAAAAAAACCTTGCTGACAGAATAAATACTTTTTGAATACTTTGCTTAGATCCTGCTTCCACTTGTCTCAAAATGTTAACAGCGCCCTCCCTTTTCTGGTAAATGTTGCCCATCGTGCTACTCTGACGCGACTAAAACCTGCTTACGCTCCGACAGTGAGGAACCTTTGACCACATTACGCCGCCGCCCGGAAGCAACCTCTCCCGCCGTTCGTTTTTTACCGGAGACCATTCATATTGGTCGCCAGTTGCGTACCTATTGTGATGCCCGTTTCAAAACTATTGGCCTGACTTTGGCCCGCGGTCAGGTGTTATTACATCTGGAAGCCGCCAATGGCTGCCTGCCTCAGGGTGAACTCACCTCGCTGCTGGAAGTCGAACACCCCACCGCTATCCGCCTGTTCGACAGTCTGGCTGAGCTTGGCTTGCTGGAACGGTGCCCCGGTGAAACCGACCGTCGTTCTAAAGACATTAAGCTGACAGAAGCCGGCATCGAACTTGCCAATCAGGTTCGCAGCATGACCGATGATATTCTTATCAGCGTGATGGAAGGCATTCCGCCTGAAAACGTGGATATCGCCCGCGGCGTTCTCGCCTGTATCACCGCCAATATCGCCGCATTGTAAGTGGCGTTTTACTCCTTCCCGTTATCTCCCTCCTTTTTGATTAATTACTTTCGTTACTGATTAGTTATACGCTATTCGCATTTGTAAATATCACCGATATGAATAATTGAACTAGACACATATGACACGTCTTATTACATTATGTAGCAAGCTACAAACTAGTTAGGTAATGACTTACAAGGCATAACGATGACGACGCGTTCTGATTCAGATGTCCGGCAGGATGCCGGTGAATTATCAACACGGGATGCATCACCACAAACAGTTCAACCAGAAGCCGCCTCACCAAAAGCAGAGACTGCACCGCCGGTTCCGCCTTCAACACATCACCCTTTTGCGGTTCAGGTCAGCACCTGGCTTTTGCGGTATCCGCGTCTGCGTATTGCAGTGTATGCACTGGCATCTCTGATTATCGGTATGACCCAGGGGCTGGGCATCAACCTGGTCAGTTCAAATCTGCCGGGAATTCAGGGGTCGCTGGGTATTTCCAACGTTGAAAGTTACTGGCTGGTGGCGGCCTACACGGCGACCAGCGTGACCGGCACGATCCTGCTTTATAAAATTCGCACACAGTTTGGTTTTCGCCGCTTCGGGGAATACGGGCTGCTGTTTTTTGCCGTGGCGTCTATGGCGCAAACCTTTACGCATGATTTCCAGACCGCGCTGGCCGTGCGCGCGGTGATGGGTTTTGCGATGGCGTCGCTCGGCCCGCTGGCGTTGTTTTATATGTTTGAAATCTTCCCCCCGGCCAAAAAGCTGACCGCCGGATTGTGTTTTGGTCTGGCGGGAAGCCAGATTGCCCTGCCGGTATCCCGCATAATTTCACCGCATCTGCTTGATCTCGGGCACTGGCATCAGCTGACCACGCTGGAATCCGGGCTGTCGCTGATCTGCCTGGCGATCATCTGGATTTTGCCGCTGACTCACCCGCCGCGGGTGAAAGTATTTGAGCGTACCGACTGGATAAGTTATCCGCTGATCGCCACCGCAGTGGCCTGTATGTCAGTGGTTCTGACGATGGGTCGTTATTACTGGTGGCAGGAAAAAGACTGGATTGGTGAAGTGCTGGTGGTCGGTATTATCGCGCTCACACTCTCTTTTATGGTCGAGTTAAAACGTAAGAATCCGATCATTGATTTGCGCTGGCTGATGACGCCGGAGATGTTGCTGTTTACCGGCTCCATGTTGTTCGTGCGAATGCTGCTGTCAGAGCAAACCACCGGTATGGTGGGATTTCTGAATCTGGTTGGGCTGCTTAATGATCAGCTGGTGACCTTATTCCTGGTGATCCTGGCGGCAACGTTTGCCGGGCTGGTTGTCGTCAGCATCATTCATAAAGCCAACCGGATTGTTTACATCCATCTTTTTTCGATTGCACTGATCGGCATTGCCTCGCTGATGGATGCCAGTTCGACGGTGGACACCCGCCCCGAACAGTTTTACCTGACACAGGGAATGATCGCGTTTGCCGGTGCCATCTTCCTGCCGACCTCATTGTGGCTCGGTTTTGTCCGCGCGTTGCAGTTCGGGCAAAGTCAGATCATCAGTTTTGTGCTGGTTTTTCTCTCGACGCAAAACGTCGGTGCGCAGGTGGGCAGCGCATTCCTGGGTACCATTCAGATCCTGCGGGAAAAGTTTCACTCAGCCGCACTGGTGGAACATATCAATTTGCAAAATCCACTGGTTGCCGAACGTATTGCGCAATACAGCCACCTGCTGAAACCGGTCTTAAACGACGGAACGCAGCTCAACGCAGAGGGTCTGTCCCTCCTTAGCCAGAAAGTCACACAACAGGCCGGTCTGTTGGCTTACAACGATGTTTTCATGGTGGTTTCTTATATGTCGCTGGGCTGTTTTGCCGTCCTTTGCGCACATATTTGGGTCGGAAGGATCCAGACAAAAAAACGTGCAGCCGCTGAGGCTGTTGCATAAATAACGGGCTTTTGCTGATGAATCAAAAAGAATGAAACGGAAAAACTGATGAAAAATATATTTCGTTACCCATCCATTATTGTGGTGCTTTGCCTCGGGATTATCGGGGTCATGATTGTGTTATACAGCTGGCAGTTATTTCCGTTTAATTCTCAGGTCGAATCGACGGACAACGCCTACATACGCGGCAATGTCACCCTGCTCAGCCCGCAGGTTTCCGGCTATATCACCGATGTGAAAGTACAGGATTTTATGCCGGTGAAAAAAGGTGACCTGCTGTTTGTTATCGACGACAGCACCTATCGCCAGGAATTTCTGCAGGCACAAGCCGCGGCAGCGCAGGCTCAGGTGACGTTGCAGAACTTCGAGCAAAACCGGGCTTCCGGCGCGGCCAGCCTGCAACTGGCTGAAGCGGAACTGCAGAGTGCGCTGGCCACACAAAGCAAAGCGACGCTGGATACCGGCCGTAACGGCCCGCTGCTGGAGAAAGGTCTGGTTTCCAAAACCACCGGCGATGAACTTCATGCAGCATTGCTGACCGCACAGGCAAACGTGGCCAAAGCCCGCGCATCGGTCAATATCGCCCGCCAGAGTCTGGCACTGGTGGATGCCAATAAAGCGTCGCTGGCCGCTGCATTTAAAGCCGCCCAGGCCAGGGTAGAAGTTGCACAAATCAACCTGCAACATACGCAGATTGTGGCGCCTTCTGACGGCCAACTGGGTGAAGTGAGTGCGCGGCTGGGACAATACGTCAGCGCCGGCACGCAGTTAACTTCGGTTACCCCGAAAATGGTCTGGGTGACCGCCAATTTCAAAGAGCGCCAGCTGGCGGGCATGGCGGTCGGGACACCAGCATCATTCACCGTTGATGCCCTTAACGATCACGCTTTTAAGGGGCATGTGGTGAGGATTGCTCCCGCAGCGGGTTCAGAGTTCAGCGTGCTGAAAGCCGACAACGCAACGGGAAATTTCACCTAGATTTCACAACGCATCGCCGTGCGTATCGAACTGGAACCCGGACAGCTGCAAAGTGATCAACTCCGGCCGGGCATGTCGACCGTCGTCAGCGTCGATACTTCACAGGCACCAGAAAGCTGAGCGCATCAGGCTCAGCCTGTAATATCTGCATAATAACGCTGCGCTACATCGGGATGTGAGCGCAGCCGCCCTTTCAGATAATTGAAACCAACGTCGCGGAATAACGGATTGAGCGGATCGCTGGCCTCTCCCCGCGCCTCTTTTGCCAGATCCTCAGGCAACGGAAACAGTGGCACCACGGCGTCCAGCTGAGCCCCCAGGAAAAAGGCCAGCGACAACCGCTCTGCTCCGGCGGGTGGCGAAACCACGCGATGCACGGTGGCACGCAGATAGCCGTTAGTCGCCAGTTCAAGCAGTTCGCCAATATTCACCACCAGCGTATCTGCCACCGGTAACGCATCCACCCACTGATTTTCCTCGACTTCAACCTGCAAGCCGCGTTGTTGATCCTGAAGTAAAAAGCTGAGAAATCCGGAATCCTTATGCGCGCCCACGCCCTGGTTCCCGCTGCTTTCTGAACGTCCCGGATAACGGATCAGCTTGATGTGCTCATTGGGTTTTTCGCCGTAAAGCGCATCAAACGCGTCCTCCGGGAGTCTCAGCGCCAGCGCAAAGGCGCGCAGAAGTCGTAATGACATCGCTGTCATTTCCTGCTGCCAGTGCAGCAGCAACGGCCGCAGTTCGGGCAGCGCGGCGGGCCACTGATTTGGCCCCTGCAATCGTGCCCATGCCGGGGTGTTGTCACTGACCGGCAGTTTCGGACGTTCGGCACCGAGATCAAACTGTTCGCGCCAGTCCGGCTGACCCCGTGTGATTTCCGAGGCGGCACGGTTATAGCCGCGAAAATGCGAAGAGTGGATCATCGCCACCGACAGTTTTTCTTCTTCCGGCAACGCAAAGAATTCGCGCGAGACCCGTTGCACAGCACGGAGCAATTGCGCATCGACACCGTGATTTTTAAGATAAAAGAAACCGATTTCCCGGGCGGCATAGCGCAACTGTGAAAGAAACGCGTCGCGCTGATCAGGCGAACCCGAAAACTGGCTGAAGTCGATCAGGGGAATAGAGGTAACAGTCTGACTCATCGCGAACTCCGCAGTGACAGGAACAGCATTCAACGCTATCACAACGTCAGAACGGGTGACCAATAGCCAGATGGTCTGGTTTATATTGTGAGGTTATGAAAAAAATCCCGCAAAATACGGAAATTACCGGCTCTTCCGTGAGCCAGAGGGAGGATTTACGCAGACGATTTGCTGCCAAGGTAGCGATACACCACTGCCAGATCCTGATCGCCATAACCGCCGTCAACGGCGCTTTGCCAGGTCTGACTGATGCGCTTCATCACCGGCAGTTCGAGCTGACTGCCTGCTTCAATCGCCAGATTAATATCTTTCAGCGCCCAGGTCAGCTGCATCTGCGGGGTATAATCGCCGCTTTTGAACATCTCCATTTTGCCTTTAATATACGGCGCCGCCAGAGGCCCGCCTTCCAGCACGTTCCACAGGTCATCGGTAGTGAAGCCCAGTTCCTCTGCCAGTTGCGTACTTTCTGCAATCCCTTCCATCATGGCAATCAGCCAGGCATTAACGACCAGCTTCATTTTCGAGGCGCGCCCTGCTTCGCCCAGCCATTTGGTCGCCTTAGAGATAGCGGCAAAGACCGGCTCAACCGCAGCGCCCTTTTCGCGATCGCCGCTGGCCAGTACCACAATCTGCGCCTGCTCAGCCGGCGCTTTGGTACCGGAAACCGGTGCGTCAAAGAAGATGACATCCGGACGCTGCGCCTTAATCAGTGCAATCAGAGATTCGGTACCTTCGACGCCCAGCGTGCCCATCTGGGCAATAATCCCGCCCTGTTTAAGACCGGCAAGCAGACCATTATCGCCCTGATACACGTCCAGCGAGGTTACCCCGTCAGACAGCATAGTGATCACCACATCCGCGCCAAGTACCGCTTCACGCGGGGTTTGTCCTCGCACCGCGCCAGCTGACACTAAATCATCACCACGGGAAGAGGTACGGTTCCACACGCGGGTGGTGAATCCTTTTTTAATCAGGTTTGCGGCAAATGCATGCCCCATTGCACCCAGTCCCAGCACGGCGACGACAGGTTGTTGCGAATCTGTTTGCTGACTCATGCCTTACTCCTTGTGATAACAATCAATAATGTAAAAAGGCTAACATCACAGGTCTGGGCTGCGATAGTGGGTTCTGTAAGCGAATGCAACAGAAAGGCTGATATTACTTAACCTATGCTGACTAAGTGGCGTAACATACGCGCTTTCATGTCCGGGCGTGACCGTGATTTATCCGGGCAGCTTATGATTTGACTGATAATTTTCAGGAGTAACAAGCATTATGAGTAAAGTCGTTTTAATCGGGATCATTTCAGTCATTTTCGTATTGATGGTTTTGATGCTGGGTTCCGTCTATGTGTATCCGTGGTGGATGCAGCGTTCAACTGAAGGCGCATGTGCTCAGATAACCAAAGATAACGCCATTGATACGGTGACCCGTGACTACATGGAAAACCGCATCCCGAACTGGGGCAATGATAAAGACAATATGGGCACTTCCGTGCCGGTTCTGAACTTTATCAGCGATGATGTGAAAGAAGACAAAGGGACTTACAACATTCCCTTCAGCGCTAAAGGCCCGAATGGCACGCTGGGTTATGTCGCACACTTCAACTGCTCCAACCATTATGTGAAGTATTCCACCGTCGAATAATCTTTTAGCGGGTTTTGAAAGCAACGTCGTCCGGTAACTTGATGCAGGGGATCGTTTTATGCCGTTGATCAAACGAAAGATCAGCGCCGATCATCGGGATCCCCTTATTGATATGAGTAATTTCCATCAGATCAGCAAGGTTTGTTTTAAGGCCTGCACCGACGTCAGAACGGTAACAAAGATAAAGTCAGCGCCTGCAGCGACTCGGGGACGTAATTCGACTACACTGGTAGCCACTTTCCTCACAGGATGCAGTAACCATGAAAAGACTGACTCAACAAGATATGACGGAAAGCGAGCAGCGTGAGCTGAAAACTCTGCTGGATAAAGCCCGTAAAGCACAGGGCCGTGAGCTGACGAATTCGGAAAATAACCGAATCAAAGATGATTACATCGATACATTGATGGCAGAAAAAGAAAAAGTGGCTGCTAAAGCCCGTGCTGAAAAGCGTCGTAATAAAGCCGTTCCAAGTACCTCCGCAACCTATGACTGGACAGCCCGCACCCATCCGCGCGGCCGCCGTTAAGTATTAATGCAGCCTCTGCGTTCCTCACGCAGAGGCCACAGCGTTAAGCCTGACCCGCTAATAACGTAAAACCGTGCGTCCCGTCCTTCTCCAGTTGCGCGACTAAACCATATTCCCAGTCGAGATAATCCTGCATGACCTGCGGGCTGACATTCGTTCCTTCATACGGACGCTTATACCGATCCTGCGCATTGTCCAGATACGCCGATTCACCGCGTTCCAGAGGCAACCCGGCCGCAATCCAGCCTACGGTTCCCTTCTCCAGCAGATAAACTTCTTTACCCGTCAGTGCTGCCACTTCGGTGACAGCGTAACGTGCCAGTAATCCGCTGGTGCAGGTGATCACCCAGCGCTGTTTTTCAGGCTGTGCAGCGATAATCTGCGGGATGTCAGCGCGTGTGGTCCAGACAGCACCGGGAATACGGCGGTTCAGGAAGTTGGCGCTGGTGGTCAGATCAAGCACCCCGGTTTTTTCGTCGCTCAGCCAGTTCAGCAGTTGCTCGGGTTTAACCGACTCAACCGCCGGTGCGGGCGCCACCTGTGCCTGCCAGTCGCCTTGCTCAGTTAAATCATCCGGCTGAACATCGGCCACATACACTTCCCAGTTCATCTGCGCCAGCCACGAAGCCGCCATCCTTGCGCGTACACCGTCATTATCCACCAGCACGATGCGGGCACCGCGCACGCTCGCCGTGTGATCGGTTTCCTGAACCAGCTGACCACCTGGTACGTGGCGTGATCCAGCCAGATGACCGGCGCGGAATTCCTCAGCGGTACGCACATCAAACAGATACAGCGTGCGCGAATTATCCCGCTGCCAGTCATGAATTTGTGACAACGTCACAGATCGCACACCAGCCCGAATCGCCAGAGCCTGCGCGCCTTTCAGGGCAAATGTTCTGGCGCTTTCGCTGAGTTCAGGAAAATGCGCCAGCTGATTATGCGCCAGAGCCTGACCTGCCAGCGTCCAGCCAATTGTTCCGTTGCGTAAGGCAGTCACCGGCTGTTTAACTCCGGCATTGATCAGCGACTGCGTGCCGATAATACTGCGGGTGCGTCCGGCGCAGTTGATCACGATTTGTGTCTTTTCGTCCGGCACTACATCGCGCAGACGCAGCGCCAGTTCTCCGCCCGGAACGCTGACGCCACCGGGAATGCTCATGGTCTGAAACTCGTCAAAGCGGCGGACATCCAGCACTGCAATGTTTGCGCCCTGCTGTTGCAGCGCCTGCACCTGTTCTGCGCTCAGCGATGGCGTGTGGTAATGATGTTCTACCCATTCGCCAAAGGCTTTACCTGGCGCATTCACATCAATAAAGATTTCGCCGCCAGCTTCGCGCCAGCCCGCCAGATCGCCTGCCAGCAAAGCGATATCCTGATAACCCAGCGACTTAAGAAATTCAGCGGCACGCACCGCTTTACGCTCACCACGGGCCTCATCGTAAAACTCGCCATTGTCGTACAACGTGATCGCTGTGCGACGATTTGGAATACGATCCAACACGTCCAGTTCCAGCTTCGACAGTGAAAGATTAGCGGCAAACAGCGGATGTCCGGTAGCAAATGCCGCTTCCTCGCGCACATCAATTAGCGCCACTTCCTGCCCTTCGCGCAGGGCTTCATGCAGCCCTGAAAAATGGCGCAATGGCCACGCATGCAAATCAGTCATGAGTTTTCTCTTTGGACAGATCCCAGATATTGGGAAGACAGGAACCGGAATAGCCGGAGACAAAGGTTTTCTCAGTGCCATCAGGCAGATAGACCGCCCGCGATACCGCACCAATATTATCGCCGTAAACATGAATACTGACCGACACCCGGTCGCTGTAAACATTGCTCACCTGATGAATATCCAGCACATCCGGCGCAATTTTCTCGACGTCACCCGATTGCAGGGTGACGGGTTTACCCTCCGGTTGCAGTGAACCATCGGGATGACGCGCATAGTTCTGACTGATTTCCGCGCCCCGCAGCATACCAATCAGCCCCCAGACACGATGGTCATGAATCGGCGTTTTTTGCCCCGGCCCCCAGACAAAGCTAACGACGGAATAACGCGAAAGCGGATCGGCATACAACAAATATTGCTGATAATGCTCAGGATGCGGTTGTGCAAACTCGTCGGGCAGCCAGCTGTCATGGCGGATAAGTTCGCCCAGCAGACGACTTCCCTGCGCCAGAATTTCTGTCTGCCCGTGCGGTTCCTGCACCAGCCGCGTGAAATCCGCCAGAAATTGCCGCAGCGGCGCGACCTGTAATGTTGTCATGGCTTTCCTCTTCTCTTTGTCTCATCAGAGACAACTCAGCACTGTTATCACCACAGGCTAGCACCGGCGAAACACAACCAAAATTCATTTTATGGATAAGCTAATATGCAAATCACACATAAAAATGTGCAGCAGGATCCAGCTTCCCGCTTAAAATTGATTTATTCTGCCTGACTGACCAATGACGATGTCGGGCAAAAAATGCCCGTAGAAATGGCCAATTAAGCGAGCCAATTACATAAAGAGTGCTGATGAAAATTGAAGACCTGACTGCTTTTGTGGCAGTGATACGCCTGCAATCCACCCGCCTCGCTGCCGATGAACTGGGGCTGACGCAACCGGCCATTACCCGCCGGGTACAAAATTTCGAAGAATCGCTGGGCATTGCGCTTCTCAACCGCCAGACCAAACCGCTGAAACCTACGCTGATGGGCAACCGGGTTTATCAGCAATGCCGTCATATTTTGCGCGAAGTGGATGCCCTGACCGATCTGGTTGCCGCCGACAGCCCGCCGTCCGGCCTGCTGCGTCTTGCGGTACCACAAAGCCTGAGCGAAAGCAGTCTGCTGCCAGCACTGAAAAAACTCTCATCGCAGTTCCCGGAGATCCAGCCACGTTTGTCGAGCGGCTGGGGCGAGGAGCTGTTATTGCGCGTGCAGAGCCAGGAGCTTGAAGCAGCCGTCGTGCTGTTTCCGCTCAGCAAACAGTTTCCTGAAGGTGTGGAAAATCAACCGCTGGGCGCGGTGGATCTGGTGGTTGTAGGACCGAAGGATCCGCAGGCTTTGCCGCAGAGACTGGAGGATTGCTATCAGCGCGGATGGATCCTGAATCCGCAGGGGTGTGGTTTTCGTGCCGCGTTACAACGTGCGCTGACCGAGCAAGGGTTGCCGCTGCTGATTAATCTCGAAGCGTTTGGAACGACGTTGCAGTTATCACTGATCGCTGAAGGTCGCGGACTGGGACTGATGCCCCGCGCTCTGGTTGAACACCACGCGCTGCGCGATCAGCTGGAATTGTATGCCCTGAAAGATTTCGCCCCTCGCAGTCAGCTGTGGCTTATCTATCCGAATGTCCCGGCCAGTCAGATCCCTGCAATCGATGCGTTTGCGGCAGCGATTGCAGAAGGATTAGATTTGGCAGACGTGCATAAGCCTTCAACCTGCTAAGCGGATTCCCTTTCCACCAGCGCCGGAGGCACAATGATGTTTTGTGCTTCAAGATTTTGTCCGCCGATCCGCAGCAGCAGACGCCTTGCCGTGGCATGACCAATTTCACGGGCTGAGTTGGCAATCGACGTCAGCGGCGGTTCGGTCAGTTCAGATTCAGGCGCGTCTTCCATGCCGATCAGGGCGATTTTCTGCTGATAAAAACTGTCTACCGCCCCGCCGCCAACTTCAGCGCCGGTGCGTAACACACCAAAGTAAGCGCCCAGAGCGACAGACGATTTATGGCAAACAATGGCGCTGATTTTCGGGTAGTGCGACAGCAAGGTTTCTGCTGCATCGGCCGCACATTTTTGCTGATAATCGCACTCGATAATCCATTCACTGCGAAACGGCAGGCCGTACTGTAATAACGTGGCGCAGAAACCACCGAGACGTTCCGCGCGGGTTAACGAATGGCTTTCGCCGCCAAGATAAGCAATTTGTTTGTGACCATGTTTGATCAGGTATTCCGTGGCCATTTTTGCGGCCAGCATATTATCGGGGCGCACCACATCGATACCTTCAATACCGCCTGAACGCGCGGCACACACCAGCGGCACGCCCTGCTCTTCGGCTCTTTCTTTCAGACCTGCGACTGAATTCACCCCGCCGGCGATCACAATGCCGTCCACGCCATGCGTAAGTAAGGTTTCAAAACAGCGCATCAGCCCTTTGCCGGTTGAACCGCTTTGCAGCAGAAATAACACTTTCCCCTGCGCTTCAAACATTTCACTCAGACCCGCGGTCATTTCGGCATAAAACGGCTCACAGATATCGCGCACAATCAGCCCGACAACCCCGGATTCACCGCCCCGCAGCGTACTGGCCTGACGGTTACGCACGAAACCCAGTTCATCCACAGCGCGGTTCACCCGCTCTGCCGTGGTTTGAGAGATCCGCCCTTTTCCGCTGAGCACCAGCGAAACGGTAGTGACCGAAACACCGGCATGCTGCGCCACATCGATAATGGTTATTTTTTTATGATTCATCAGACATTGTCGTTCATATCAAACTCCATGAAACGGGATCCTTTCCCGTCCGCTGCATTGCCCCGGAATTCTACCGCAGGAAAAATTAGCGTGGTCAGACAGTTATACCTAATTCGATGTAATGAGTAAAACGTTTAACCTCCACTTTACCAGTGCAGTGCGGGCATGATCGAATATTGTGAAGTACAACACGTATTAATTAGGTAAAACGTTTTATCTTAGCCGCCATCAAAACACAGCTTAATAAAACAACTCAGGGAGCGGGTATGCCTGCCAGTAAAAAACAAAAAGTCACACTTTGGGAATTCTTCCAAAGCTTAGGGAAAACCTTCATGTTGCCGGTCGCCTTGCTGTCCTTCTGCGGCATCATGCTGGGTATCGGCAGTTCGTTAAGCAGCCACGACGTTGTGACGTTATTGCCTGCTTTAGGTAATCCCATTCTCCAGCTGATTTTCGTCTGGATGAGCAAGGTCGGTTCGTTCGCGTTCAGCTTCCTGCCGGTGATGTTCGCTATCGCTATCCCGCTGGGCATGGCGCGTGAAAACAAAGGTGTGGCAGCATTCTCCGGCTTTGTCGGTTTCGCAGTGCTGAACCTGGCCATCAACTTCTTCCTGACCGCTAACGGCACGTTGCCGACAATGGATCCGGCGGTTCTGAAAGCCAACAACATTCAGATGATCCTCGGGATCCAGTCTATCGACACCGGTATTCTGGGCGCGGTCATCGTCGGTATCATCGTTTACATCCTGCATGAACGTTACAACACCATCCGTCTGCCGGATGCACTGGCGTTCTTCGGCGGTACCCGTTTCGTCCCTATCGTGACGACCGTGGTGCTGGGTCTGGTTGGTTTGATTATCCCGTTGATCTGGCCTTTCTTTGCCGCAGGGATCAACGGTCTTGGCCGTCTGATCCAGGGCGCGGGCGTGTTTGGTCCGATGATCTTCGGTTCCGGCGAACGTCTGCTGTTACCTTTCGGTCTGCATCACATTCTGGTTGCGCTGATCCGCTTCACTGAAGCAGGCGGCACGCTGGATGTCTGCGGTCGCGAAGTGAGCGGCGCACTGACTATCTTCCAGGCGCAGCTTTCCTGCCCGACCACTCACGGTTTCTCTGAAAGCGCGACGCAGTTCCTGTCTCAGGGTAAAATGCCAGCCTTCCTCGGCGGCTTACCGGGTGCGGCACTGGCGATGTACCACTGCGCGAAACCAGAAAACCGTCATAAAATTAAGGGCCTGCTGATTTCTGGCGTTGTGGCTTGTGTGGTTGGCGGTACGACTGAACCGATCGAATTCCTGTTCCTGTTCGTGGCACCGGTTCTGTATGTTATCCACGCACTGCTGACCGGTCTGGGCTTCACGATCATGTCGGTTCTGGGTGTAACCATCGGTAATACTGATGGCAACATCATCGATTTCGTGGTCTTCGGTATCCTGCACGGTACAGCGACCAAATGGTATCTGGTGCCGCTGGTGGCCGCTATCTGGTTCGCGGCTTACTACGCAATCTTCCGCTTCTCCATCACGCGCTTTAACATTAAAACGCCGGGTCGTGAATCTGAGAATATGCCAGCCGCAGCAGCCGTACCGTCTTCCAGCAAATCTGGCTACAACGTGCCGGTTATTCTGAGCGCACTGGGCGGTGCCGGTAATATCGTTTCACTGGATAACTGCATCACCCGTTTGCGTCTTTCGGTTGCGGATATGTCACTGGTTGACGATGCTACGCTGAAAGCTAACCGTGCAATTGGTGTCGTGCATCTTAACGAGCACAACCTGCAAGTGGTTATCGGCCCGCAGGTGCAGTCGGTGAAAGATGAGCTGGATTACCTGATCCGCACTGCGGCCAGTCACAGCGCACCGGAACCGGTCACCGCGTAAGATTCTGATTAACAGGGCGACTTATATCGCCCTTTTCTGCTTTATTCAGGGAGTGAAACGAATGTCCTCAGCTTCTTTTGATTTCGATACCGTGACCGATCGTCATGGCACCTGGTGTACCCAGTGGGATTATGTCGCCGACCGTTTTGGTAGCGCCGACCTGTTGCCCTTTACCATCTCAGACATGGATTTCCCCGCCGCGCCGTGCATTCTCGACGCGCTGCAAAAACGCCTGCAACACGGCGTTCTCGGTTACAGCCGCTGGCATCATGACGATTTTCTTGGCGCGGTGGCGCACTGGTATCAGCAGCGTTTTAACAGCCAGATTGACACTGACATGGTGGTGTATGGCCCGTCAGTGATTTATATGGTTGCGCAACTTATCCGCCAGTGGAGCCAGCCGGGTGACGGCGTGTTGACATTTACGCCCGCCTACGACGCCTTCTTCAAAGTAGTGGATGGCAATCAGCGCCAGATGCTGGCCTGTCCGCTGATCAAAAACGGTAACGACTGGTCGCTGAATGCTGAACATCTGGAAAGCCTGCTGGCGCAACCGGCCTGCTCCTTGCTGTTACTGTGCAGCCCGCACAATCCGACCGGTAAAGTCTGGACGCGCGAAGAACTGACGCTGATCGCTGAGCTGTGTGAACGTCACAACGTGCGGGTGATCAGTGATGAAATCCACATGGATATGGTCTGGGGCGAAAATCAGCATACGCCGTGGAATGAAGTGGCGCGCGGTGAATGGGCATTACTGACGTCAGGCTCGAAAAGCTTCAACATCCCTGCGCTGACCGGCGCTTATGGGCTGATCAGCCACAAAGCACAGCGCGAAACTTACCTGCATCAGCTGAAAGCCTGCGACGGATTATCGTCTCCGGCGGTGCTGGCGGTTCACGCCCACGTGGCAGCGTATCATCACGGTGAACCCTGGCTGGATGCGTTACGTGAATACCTGCAAGCCAACCTGCGTTACGTCGCAGACCAGCTGAATGCCGCATTCCCGCAGCTCAACTGGCAACCGCCGCAGTCCACCTATCTGGCGTGGATTGATTTGCGTCCGCTGGGACTTGAGGATAAACAGCTGCAAAAAGAGCTGATCGAACATCAAAAAGTCGCGATCATGCCGGGTTATACCTATGGCGAAGAAGGCAACGGCTTCCTGCGCCTGAACGTCGGTTGCCCGCGTTTGAAGGTGGAAGCCGGTGTTGAAAAATTAATCAATGGCATCAGAGAGTTGGTCTGAGCTCCTCCCCCTGCGAAGG